>JAFXJO010000070.1 GCA_017532185.1 Clostridia bacterium
GAAGCGGATTTAATTCGCGACGAGCGTGACGGAAAATTCATTTATTATGAGCTTAACGCATCCGTGCTTGAGGAAATCATGCTGTGGATAAGCGATTTGAAAGGAGAGAAATACAATGATTAAAAAGAATTTGAAGCTTTTGATTTTCACATCAGTAATCATTCTTCTGCCCATTCTTGCGGGCTTGATTTTATGGGATAAGCTGCCCGATGAAATACCCGTTCATTTCAATGCTCAAGGAGCCGCCGACGGATGGGCAGGAAAAGAATTCGGCATTTTCGGCATGCCGCTGTTTTTGCTGGCAGTTCATTGGCTTTGCACTTGGGTGACCGGTCTTGACCCGAAAAAGAAAAACATCTCGCAAAAATCCATGGGTTTGGTGCTTTGGATTTGCCCCGCAACTTCACTTTTTGTGAACGGAATAATTTATGCATATGCACTCAATTCAAAAATTGATATCAGCACTGCCTGCATGCTTTTCTTCGGCGTGTTGTTTGTTATAATCGGCAACTATATACCAAAATGCAAGCAGAATTATTCAATCGGAATCAAAATTTCGTGGACTTTAAACAGCGAAAAGAACTGGAATTATACTCACCGCCTTGCCGGCAAGGTTTGGGTTATCGGCGGGCTTTTAATAATTGCAACTTCTTTTTTAAATTGGGTATGGCTTTTTGCGGCAATAACTATTATAATGATTGTAATACCCGTTATCGGGTCATATCTCTACTATAAAAAGGAGAATAAAGCATGATTTACGATATCGCAAAAAATTTAAGGAATTATTCGGCACTTAACCCCGCATTTGAAGCTATCGCAAAATTTATTGAAGAAAACGACCTCAAAGCCTTGGAATGCGGCGGCTATGACGTTGCCGACGGCGTTAAAGTCGGAATTTCAGAATATGAACCCGCAACCGGCGGCGACTATGAGGCGCACCGCGACTATCACGATTTGCAGTATGCAATCACGGGCGGAGAATATATTGACGTTTTGCCGCTTGAATTTGCAAAGGACTCCACGGGATATAAACCCGACATCGAATTTTTCACCGCGCAGACCACAGAGGCATCACGCATTGCGCTTGCCGAGGGCACCTTTGTTTTTCTTGCCCCCGACGATACGCACAAGCCCTGCATCAAAATGAGCAGCGATAAGATTAAGAAAGCTGTTTTTAAAATCAAGATATGATTTCGACATCACCTGCTGTTGAGGAAATAGCAGGTGATGCTTTGTTTATAGTAGGGAATAACAAAAAGGGCGGGCACCACCGCGGCGCAAAGCAAAAGCCACGGCACAAAGCTGAATTTAAAAAGAAAAATTTCGACGAGTCTGCCCCTTGTTTTTCTAATGCTCTCCCCTATTGCTTCCGAAGCGGTCAAGTCCTTATAGCATGCAAGATAAAACATCGATTTTGAATAACGCTGAATGAAAACAAGCCAAAAGAATAAGCCTGCAACTGCTAGCACGGCAAGCCCTGCAAAAACGGCATAAGCCGCTTTCAGGCTTACGGCTTTGTTTTGGGCATAAAATGCCAAAACAAAGGCACAGCAAAACGGCACAAATTCAAAAGCAGCAAACCAAAAAAGCTTCAGAAAAAAATTATAAACACAAAGCGCGCATGCTTTGAGGGCACCCGAAGCACCCATATTAATCCTGCGCATGGGTTTTATTCTTTTGGCAAGAAGCAGGTGCTTTATTTCCAAAAGCAGCCGAAGCGGACTGACCGCGGCAACAAAGAGAAGCAAGGTAACCGCCGAAAAAGCAATCAGAACAAGCCTTTCATCCGTCTGCCAAAATGTGTTTATCGCCGCGTTGCAAAGCGAAAACACAAAAATCAAAACCATTGCGGCAGTTACAAGCGCGGCTATTTTAAGCTGTGAGCCTGCAAGCGCCGCCCTTGCAGAGAGCTTTATGTGAGCATTCATAATATCACCATAAAAAGAAAATCGGGAGGAATAAATCCTCCCGATTATTTTTTCTTAATCGCTGTGTTTTATTCAGTTATCAAGACCAACCCATTCTCTGCACTTGTCAAGCACGGAGAAAATTCTGTCTGTCACGGGTGCAACGTATTTCTCAAATTTGTTATAGAAAGAGTCGCCCTCTTCAAATTCGGGAGCAACATCGCCCTCGGCAAAATTGCCCATGGGGATAACCCTGAGATTGGGCTTGTCATTCTGGATAAACTGTGTGTATGCGGGGTTTGACCATACATCATAGTATTCATCCGCATACATAAACCAATAATACATCTCCATTATGCCGTCGTGGGCGTTGGAATGGAGCATATCCTTGATGAACCATGTGTGCTCGGGCAGGATGCAGGTGGAAGCATCGATAACGCCGTCGGGCGAAAGGTGGTTATGGCCGCAGTCGGTGCATGCCTGCTTATAGTCATCACCGAGGGTTTCATTAAGAAGGGCAACGGTTGCACCCGCGGAAGCATACTTTGTGTCAACGGTTGCGTCGCTGTTATTATACATGTTTTCAACAAGAGGAGTTCTCTGAATATTGTAGCCCGCAACAATCATAATGCGTACGCCGTCGTCAATCGCGCCATTGAGAATTTCGTCCGCTCTCTGCTGAATCTGATAGTGGTAGTAGTCGGCTTTTTTGATAAGACCCGCCTGTGTTTCGGGGTCAAGATTGATTTTCTTAGCTTCCTCATAGGAGCAATCGGGAACAAACGCCCAAAGACCGAGAAGAGTGCCGAATACAGGGGTCAGAAGCTCATCGAAAACCCTTGTCTGGAGGTTATCGAGAATTTTTCCTGCCGCGGCGTATACAAGGTCAACAAGCCCGCTGTAGAAAAGTCCGTTGAAAAGACCCCAAAGCAAGGTGTCGCCGAATGTGAAGGGCGGATAGCCGTCGGTTGCATAATCAAGAAGTCTTCTTGAGTCAAGCGCAAGCTTTCTTGAAAGCAGGTCACCCGCAACGTCCGTGCCGAGCAAGGGGCAGCTTTGGAAAATGCATGCATCAACGTCGTCACAACCGTATTCGTTGAAATACGCAAGAGTGACAACGCCGCCCATTGAGGAGGCTCTGAAGTTAACTTGGTCATGACCGGTGAGCTTTTTGACATGCTCAACAAATTCGTCAAGCTGACCTGCAACCTCAACGGGGTCAAGACGCCAGTCATAGTGGAAATAATACTGATTACCCTTGCCGTGTTCTGTTTCTTCGGGAAGCTCAATATCAACAGTTACGTTTTCTGCGGAATTTCCGTTTCCGTCAAGCGCCATTGCACCGAATGCATCGTATACCGATTCAATAAGAGCATCGCCGAGGGCTGTGAAATCCCTTGTGAAAAGAGCAGGAACAATTGATGGCAGAACCTTAAGAACTATCTTGATGATAGTATCTGTTGCCGGTCTGAAAAGTGTTCTCTGGTTTTCAGTTCCGAAGTCTTCATAGATATCGGTATTGCCGAGAGGACCTACATAGATGGTGGGTAATGTTCCGCAATTGCACTTTTCGCTTGTTGCTGATGCAGCGGGTGCAAGAACGGAGAAAATCATTATTGCGGAAAGAATGACAGCGATTAACTTTTTCACAAAAATCAACCTTTCGTTTTGAATTCTTTTCAAGTTTAACATAAAAACATTATTTTTGCAACAACTATTCAATGTTCTTATTTTTTATAAATATAATATTTTATTTTTATTAATAAACAGTTGCAAATATATGTATATTTATGTTACAATAGCGCAAAGTTGAGATTTAATAAGGAATGATAATTTTGGTTGAAAACAAAAACAGTCAGGCAGGTCTTTCGATAAACAAAAAAACCATTGTCCTGATCTGCTTGCTTCTTGCGGCGATAATGGCGTTTGCAGGCGTACTTACGCAAGTTCTCCCCCGAGGTGTTTATGAAACAAATCCCGACGGCACGATTATCAACGGCACATACACAGAAATTGAAGACAAGCTTCCGATATGGAAAATTATACTTGCTCCGATTCTTGTTTTCGGAACAAGCACCGCTCTGACAGGCGCGGGAATAATCCTGATGATAACCCTTATCGGCGGAACATTTCTCATTCTTGATAAATGCAATGTTCTGAAATACATAATGGCAATTATCATTGAAAAATTCGGCGCAAAAAAATATCTGCTTCTGAACATCATGATTCTCGCCTGTATGTTTTTAAGCTCAACCGCAGGCATTCTTGAAGAATCCGTAACTCTTGTCCCGATTTCCGTGGCAATTGCTCTTGCGCTCGGATGGGACTCGTTCGTGGGACTCGGAATGAGTCTTATAGCTGTTGCTTTCGGTTTCACCGCAGCAACCTTCAATCCTTTTAATGTTGTAACCGTTCAGAAAATGGCGGATATCCCCGTATTTTCAGGCATAGGATACAGAATTCTTGTTTTTTTTGTTGTATATGCGGTTCTTGCAGGATTTTTAACAGTCTATGCAAAGAAAATCGAAAAAAATCCGCAGAAATCCCTTTGCTATGAAACAGATATTGCCCTGCGCGAAAAATTCAGTCTGAGCGACAGCATGGGTATACTCTATGACCCGCAGATAAAAAAAGCTTCTAAAGCCTTCCTTTTCTGCCTTCTCGGCGTTATCGTGGGCATCATTCTGGACTTCGCTCTCAGCGCAGAGGGAATGATATCACTCCCCTGCATGGCTGTTCTTTTCACCGTCGGCGGTATTCTTGCAGGCTTTTTTTCAGGTCTCCGCGGCAAAAAACTTCTCAAAAGCTTCGGCGAAGGAATAAAAACCGTTGCTCCCATTATACCTATTATCGTTATCATTCTTTCAATCACATATATCCTTGACCAGGGCAACATCATCCCAACCATACTCAATTTTGTTTATAACCTCCTTCAAGGAGTTTCTCCCTATGCCGCAATACTCATGCTCTTTGCATTCATAGTTATCCTTGAATTTTTTGTGGGAAGCGGCACGGCAAAAGCGTTTCTCATCATGCCTATCGTTCTTCCTCTTGCGGATATGGTGAATGTGAGCAGACAAGCTGTTACTCTTGCATTCTGTCTGGGTGACGGATTCACAAATCTCCTTTACCCCACAAGCGGAATAATGATTGTTGTAATCGGTATTGTAAACATAACCTACGGCAAGTGGCTCAAATTTTCATGGAAGCTTTTCGCTCTTGAAGGAATCGTTTCCGTTGCACTCATGCTTCTTGCAATCGCAATAAATTATTAAGGTGATAAAATGAAACTTAAATTTAATTCCGACGGC
>JAFXJO010000071.1 GCA_017532185.1 Clostridia bacterium
ATGCATGTTCATATGCTTCTTTTCAAGGACGGTAAGCCTGTATTCTCAGATGATAACGGTTATGCACATTTAAGTGAAACAGCTCATTATTTCATGGGCGGTCTTCTTAAGCACATCGGCGCTCTCTGCGCTATCTCCAACCCCAGCACAAACTCCTTCAAGAGACTTGTTCCCGGTTTTGAAGCTCCCGTTACCGTTGGTTACGCAACATCAAACCGCAGCGCAGTTATCAGAATCCCTGCATATGCAAAGAGCCCCGATAAGCGCCGCTTTGAGCTTCGTAACCCCGACGCAACCTGCAACCCCTATTTCTGCTATGCAGCTATCCTTATGGCAGGTCTTGACGGTGTTAAGAACAAGATTGATCCCCACGCAAACGGCTGGGGCCCCTACGATTTCAACCTCTTCCACCTTTCAGACGAAGAAAAGGCAAAGCTCACTCAGCTTCCCACTTCTCTTCCCGAGGCACTTGATGCTCTTGAGGCTGATAACGACTTCCTCACAGAAGGCGGCGTATTCCCCAAGGAACTCCTTGCAAACTTCATCAAGGCAAAGCGTGCTGAATGCGCTGAACTTGCAAAGATTCCTCATCCCGCAGAATTCGATAAATATTATAACCTTTAATAACAGCAAATCCCCCACTCATCAGAGTGGGGGATTTTTTTGTCAGTTTTCCAATGCCTTGTGATAATTCTTAAGCTGTTCTTCAGTTGGTTTATAATCAACAACCGAACAGCAAGGAATATTGGGCTCACTTCCGTCGGAGCCGTAAAAAGGCGTCAGTTTGTCATTTTCATACTGCTTGCGGCATTCTTCAAGCCTGAAATCGGGAATATCGTAGGCTGCTCCGCCGTTGAGTATTGAACGGTGAGCAAGAATTGCAACCGACGACATCGCAACCGCTGAATAAACGTCATAAGGATGCTCGGGCTGTTTGCCCTCTTTTATGCAGTCAAGGAACATTCTTGCAACAATATAGTCGCCGCCGCCGTGACCGCTTTTTTCGATTAATTCTTCATCTTCATCGTTCCATAACGGCTCATAAAGATTAACCTCTTCCCTGCCCTCGGGAACAGCCCAATCGCTGTAGCGAAGCATAACCTTACCATCCATACCGCGCGGATTTTCAATCTGACCGTTCAAGCCGCAAACGCGGTAAGCATTATGATGCGCACCGAAAGCCGCGCAACCCGAAACCTTGAAAACGGAGCCGTCATCATTAAACGTTGTAACAATTGCGGCCCTGTCACCAACCATTCTTGCATTAACTTTTTCTTCAAACGGCGCAAAGGTTGCCATGGCGCTCACCTTTTTTGGCGTTGCGCCCGTTGCCCACATAATCGGAGCAAGAGAATGAGTTATATAATAGGAGCGAGGCAGATAGTTTCTCCAATGCTCTTCAAAATAAACATAGTGCTTCAAAAATTCCGTATCATAAAGATTGGCAGGATGGTTATATTCACCCTCTGCATAGAGGATTTTGCCCAGAGTTCCGCCGTCACATATTCTTTTGATTTCGCGATTGAATTTCATCTGCGGATAATTCTCTGCAAGCATATAAATTGAATTGCTCTTTTCAAAAGCTTTCAGAAGCTCAACGCCCTGCGCCATCGTTCCGTTGCTGATGCATTCGCTGAAAACGTGAATCCCCTTTTCAAAACATTTAATTGCATAAGGCGCGTGCTCGTGAAAATAGTTTGCAAGCACAACCGCGTCCATATCCAGCTCAAGAAATTCATCAAAATTCTCATAAACGGGAATATCAAATCCGTTCTCTTTCAAGCCGTATTCTGCTCTTTCAGGGCTTTTCTCGCAAAGAGCAACAATATCACATCCGAGAAGCCTGAAATTGTTTGCAATATGCAATCCTCTGCCTGCACCCATAATGCCGATTCTTATTTTATCCATAGAGCACCTCCGAAGCATTTCAGATATATTCAGTCTAACAAAACCGCAATAACAATGCAATATATTTAACAAAAAAATCCCTCTCATTTTCTGAGAGGGATTGGGCTGTTAAATTCTGTCCATAATTTCGCCCAGAGTCATATCGGGGTTTTCAACACCGAGCTTGAGAACTTTTTCTGCACCTTCGTGAAGAGCTTTTGCTTCGTCAACGGTAACGTATTTTGTTCTGTGCATACAGGATAAGTTGAGGCAGCCTGTTGCGGCATCCATTCTTGCGAAAGTATAGATAACCATAATATATCTGCCGAGTGAATAAGCTTCAAACTCATAATCCCAATTATTCATCGAGCCTTCGTCGATGGGGAACCAGGAGAACATCATTGTTGATGCGCCTGCGGCTGCAGAATAATTATACATCTCTCTCTGAAGCTTGCGGTATTCAAGATAAGGATAATCCATATGCTTGAATGCCCAGAACTGAATATCCTGCATCTTCTTGAGTGCATCCATAAAGGTTGTTTCCTCAGGCAGAACAACTCTCCAGGGCAGCGGAACAGCAAGGTTTCCTCCTGCTCTCTTTTCTTTGAGAGTACGTCTTCTGGGACAAAGAACTATGAAATATGTATCGTTATGTCTGTTATTGATTTTTGAAACGTGAAGACGCATTGCAAGCTGAACAAGACATTCGCCGCCAACACCGTTTTCTTTCATAAACTTAAAAATCTTTTCGCTGTCAGCTTTATTGATTCTGTGCTTTGTAACCTCAGCCTTATCGTTGATGGGGTCAAAGAGAGAGGGAGCTTTGAGGTTTGGGTTCTTTTTCTTTGCGCGCTCCGCTTCAAGATGTCTGGGACCTTCAACGCCGAGATAAAGAGGCTCGCCGTCTTTTTCCATATATTCTCTGTAAGCAAGTTCTTCCTTCTTGAGGTTTTCGGGGTTGGCAACGTATGCAAGCTCTTTTTTGATGATATCCTCGTAGCTGCCGAGAGGCTTGGGCATATCCGTGCCGCTTACAAGGTGGTCATAGATTGCAAAGAGGTCTGCAAAGAAAACGAAAACAGCCGCGTTATCCATAACAACGTGGTGAACGTTAAGATAAACACCGCAGCGTCCGTCGCTCATACGGAAGAACTTGATTCTGAAAGTTTCATCCTTAAGCATTCTGACGGGCTTCTGAGCATCTGCACCGAGAACGGCATTTCTTTCTTCATCAGACTTAAAATTAAGAACAGGTATATTATCAACCTTAAATTCATCGATAAAATACTGCTTGATTTTACCCTTTTCCTTGAAAAAGCGAAGACGCAGACAGTCATTTCTTTCAATTTCAATGTTGAAAGCCTTTTTCATAACATCAAAATCGATATCCTTTTTCACTATCATTGACTCGGGTATCTGCGTAACCTGCTTGTGGAAAAAGCTGTGTTTGAGCATAAACTGAATCATATCCTGAGCAGGAATGAGGTCATAGCTCGTTTTGAAAACTTTCTTTTTCATATTGTCCCTCCGGTATCTAACACTAAATTTAACCTTGTAAATTTTATCACTATGTAATTATATAAACAATGTGCAAATTTTTTTGTTTGTCTAATTTTTGTCATTTAAGCAAAATTGTCTGTATTTAACAGATTTTAGAATGTATTGAACCGAGTCAGTTTATATGATAAAATAAGTTATGGGTGATGATATGACGATAAAATTATTCATTCAGGCTATAACAAAGTTTTTTTCGGGCATTATTCTGCTCGGTCTGCTGATTTTTCTGCCTGCAGGCTCGTTAAAGTTTTTTGGCGGTTGGCTGCTGATGAGCATTCTTTTTGTGCCGATGCTTATTGCAGGCACTGTTATGATATTCAAAGCCCCTGCCCTTCTCAAAAAGCGACTCAACGCAAAAGAAAAACAAGCGGAGCAAAGCCTTGCCGTTAAACTCAGCGGACTGATGTTTCTTGCAGGATTCATTGTTGCAGGGCTTGATTACCGCTTCGGTTGGTATCCTCTGCCGAAAACAGTTTCAATAGTTGCGGCTGTTATTTTTCTGTTTGGATATATTCTCTATGCCGTGGTACTCAAAGAAAACGAATATCTGAGCCGTACTGTTGAAATTCAGGAAGACCAGAAGGTTATTGATACAGGTCTTTACAGTTTAGTCAGGCACCCGATGTACAGCGCAACGCTGCTTATGTTTCTCTCTATGCCGCTTGTTCTGGGTTCGCTGTTTTCATTTCTGATTTTTCTTGCATACCCGTTTATAATAATCAGCAGACTCCGCCACGAAGAAATATTCCTTGAAAAAGAACTTGAAGGTTATGCGGAATATAAACAAAAAGTTAAATATCGCTTGATACCGTTTATTTGGTAAAAAAAGCATAACAAGGAGCAAACAATGGTAATTTTAATCACAGGAGCATCGCATACAGGCAAAACCGCGCTCGCGCAAAAATTGCTCGAAAAATATAAATATCCTTATCTGTCTGAAGACCATCTGAAAATGGGACTCATCCGCAGCGGAAACACTGACCTCACACCGCTTAGCGATGACCGCGATTTAACCGCATATCTGTGGCCGATTATTCGCGAAATAATAAAAACCGCAATTGAAAACGAACAGCATTTAATAATTGAGGGATGCTATATTCCCTTTGACTGGGCAAAGGATTTTGACAAAGAATATATTGATAACATCAGATTCTTCTGCCTTGTTATGAGCGAAAACTATATCAGAAACAATTTCAGCGATATTGTTAAATACTCAAACGTTATTGAAAAACGCTTATGCAACGACGTTTGCACTCCGGAAAACGTTATTAAGGATAACGCCGACATACTTCGTCTCGCAAAAGAATATAATGCAAATTATATTCTTATAGATAAAAAATACGAAATAAATATCGAATTGTAAATTACGGTATGTATCAATCATCCTGTTTATTAAGGAAGGAGAATTTTCATGAACAACAACGGATATAAATGGTACGTCGGTGTACCTCACTGCCACTCAACCGCTTCCGACGGCGGTCTTACGCTTGAACAGTTAATTCAAAAATGCAAAAAGAAAAAGCTTGATTTTCTTATGCTTACCGACCATAACGTTAACTGCAAGGAATTTCCGAAGGTTGAAGGGCTTACTCTCATCTACGGCGCAGAGCTTTCAAAAAACGGCGGTCACTGCAATATGTGGGGAGTTAAAGACGTTATTGACCGGGTAGACTATGACACCTGTGAAACCTATGAGGACTTTCTGCGCGTTAAAAACGAAGCGAAAAGACGCGGTGCTGTTATATGCATGAATCATCCTCACTGTAAGCAGTGTCCCTGGAGATGGGAAAAGAACCCCGCAGACGTTGACGTTCTTGAGGTGTGGAACTCCCCCACCCATTATGATAATCTCGAATGCACCGAATGGTGGCACGAACAGCTCCGAAACGGTCATAAGCTCCCCGTAGTCGGCGGCAGCGATTATCACAGAGATTACGTTGTAACCGACCTGCTGACCTGGCCCGTTACATATGTTTATGCAAAATCAAACTCTGCCGAGGATATTCTCGACGCAATCGTCAAAGGCCGCACAACAATCTGCTTCAGCAAAGGCACAACGTTTATTGATATCACAAACGGAGACTCCGTTATCGGTGATACAGTTAAACTCACAGAAAACACAAGCGTCACAATAAACGTTAAAAAACTCCACAAAAAGCATAAGCTGATTGTTTTTGACGCCGACGGAGAATGCTTCACTTATACCGCAAAGAAAACAAAAGATTTTTCCGTAACGCTCCCAATCAAAAAAGAGGGCTTCATCTGCGCACACGTTGTTTTTGAACCCGGATTTGTTTACAGCAAAATTCATGATATTGCAATCGCTTCGAGAATTCCCGAGCAAAAGGGTATGGATCTGCCTCCGCTGATTTTTGCTCAAAGGGGTGCTGTGTATTTCGAAAAATAAAATAACAACGGGATGTAAAAAACTTATGTTTTTACATCCCGTTTTTTTAAAACTTATTATAAAATATAATTTCTTCCTCGGGTCTGCAGAGCGTATGTCTTTCGTTCGGCTCTGCATCAGAGGCAGGATAACCCATAACAAGAAGCGCAACAGGTTCAACGTTTTCAGCAATTTCAAAAGCTTCACGCATTTTGAACGGGTTGAAATGCATAACCCAGGTTGTGCCAACACCGAGTTCTGCCGCCTGAAGCATCATATGGGTTGTTACAATGCTTGCATCAACAACACCGCTTTGGGTTCCGTCATAGGGTCTCGTCCAGCATTCATCTTTATTATAACAGATAAGCATTGCGCAAGGGGCATCAAAATGGCAACGGGTGCATTCTTTGAGCTTTGTCAAAGCTTCTTCGCTGTTGATAACAAGTATTCTCTGCGGCTGATAGTTGCAACCCGTCGGAGCAACTTTGGCAGCTTCAAGAATTTTCTCAACAAGCTCTTTTTCAAGCGGCTTATCGGTAAATTTGCGCACTGAATATCTGTCTGTTGCAAGTTTCAAAAAATCCATAAAAATATCTCCGTTTACTTTAATGTATTTAATATAACACATATTTTTATTATTTTCAATAATAACCGTTTAACCTCTTTGGGCTATATTTGATATAGAAATTTAAGAATATATATGCTATAATTTATTAATCAAAAACAGCGGTGATAAATATGTCATATAATTCAAAACCCAAAATGATTCTTTTTGACGTTGGCGGAACACTTTTTGCCGACGGCAAATGCATTCCTGCCGACGGATTTGAAATGCTCCGTCTTTCTGCGCTCAATCCCGACGTAACAAACGGCGCAGAGCTGGCACGATATTGGGACGAATATCTTAACGAGGTTTCGGGCATTAAGTCTGATTCAGGAATAAATCTTGATATTCCCCTTTCTTCGGTTATCAGATATGCCGCTATGAACACAGGGCTGAAATTTGATATTCCGATGGCAGAGCAAGAAGAAATCTTTGACCGCTTCAACTCATCAAGGTACGTTATCGACGGCATACCCGAACTTCTTCGGGAGCTTGACCTCCTCGGAATCCGCACAGCAATCATAAGCAACAATATGATGAGCAGCGAAAGTCTTGCACTTGCCGTAAAAAGACGGATACCGTCGGCAAATTTTGAATTCTGTCTTACAAGCGCAGATATCCTTTTCACAAAGCCGTCAAAGAACATTTTTAACGCGGCTCTGAATTACGCAGGCATTAACGCCTGCGAATGCTGGTATTGCGGCGACGGAAAGAAACCTGACGTTTTCGGTGCAGACATCAGCGGCATAAGTCCTGTTTTGCTTGATACAAAATCCGAAACACCGATTGAATTCCGAAGCGATGAATACTGCAAAAAATATTTGGCAGTAAACAACTGGTTCGCTTTGAAAGAATATATTCAAAGATTAAACTGATTTTGAACGGAAGTGCAAAATATCAAATGTCAACCATAAAAAATTCCGATAAAACGGATTTTTCAAAAGGGCCCGTATGGAAATGCATAGTTGCTCAGGCTATCCCTTTGACCGTTGCTCAGATAGTTCAGTTATTATATAACGTTGTTGACCGCATTTATCTCGGGCATATGGGCAACGGTATGGCTCTCACAGGCGTTGGGCTGACCTTCCCTGTTGTTACGCTGATTATGGCTTTTACGGCGCTTTTCGGCTTAGGCGGCGTGCCTCTGTTTGCCATAAAAAGAGGTGCGGGCGATGATAAGGCCGCGGGAAAAATTCTCGGTAATTCTTTCGCACTGCTGCTCTCAAGCTCCGTTATCCTGACTCTTACGGGATACGCTTTTGCAAAGCCCATTCTTTTTGCGTTCGGTGCAGGTCAGGATTCATACCTTTATGCCAAGGAATACCTTGACGTTTATCTGCTCGGCACCGTATTTTCAATGATTTCAACGGGTATGAACGGATATATCAACGCGCAGGGCTTTCCGCGAATAGGTATGTGGTCCGTTGCAATCGGCGCAATATGCAACATAATACTCGACCCTGTTTTTATTTTCGGTTTTAAAATGGGAGTTTCGGGTGCGGCGTTGGCAACAATAATCAGTCAGGCTGCTTCAGCGGTCTGGATACTGCGATTTTTGACAAAGAAAAAAATACCGATTCCTCTGTGCAAAAACAACGTTAAAATATTCAAAGATATCACAAAAGACATCTGTAAGCTCGGAACGTCAAACGCCATTATGCACGGCACAAACTGCCTTGTTCAGGTTGTTTGCAATTCAACTCTTCAGCTTTTCGGCGGCGATTTATACGTTGGTATTATGACGGTAACAAATTCCGTTCGGGAGATTTTCACGCTTCCCGTTATGGGCATTGTTACAGGCGCGCAACCCGTTATCAGCTATAATTACGGAGCAAAGCAATACGAAAGAGTTCGTTCAGGTATACGCTTCAACACTCTTATAGGAACGGGATACACCTTAATCGCCTGGCTTACGGTTATTTTATTCCCGAAATTCTGGTTCGGCATATTTTCTGACGATGCGCAAATGCTGTCAGCAGGAATCGAAGCGATGAAAATTTATTTCTTCGGCTTTGTGTTTATGGCATTGCAGTTTTCAGGTCAATCGGTATTTCAGGCTGTCGGTGACGCAAAGCACGCAGTTTTCTTTTCTCTGCTTCGCAAGGCAATCATCGTTGTTCCTCTTACGCTTTTGCTGCCGCGAATGGGCTTAGGCGTTCTGGGCGTGTTTATATCCGAACCGATTTCAAACGTTATCGGCGGAACGGCTTCCTACCTCACAATGCGTATGACAGTTTACAGAAAAATAAAAAACGCAACAAATAAGCTTTAGTTCAAGATAAAGCATTGATAAAAAAAACTGCAGGTTCGCTGAACGGTGAACCTGCAGTTTTTGTTTATCCTGTTTAAAGTAAAGTTATAAATTCTTCATAAGCCTTGGGATTGGCAAAAACAACGTCGTTCGGCTTTGAAAAATCAATTTCTTCGCCATCATAATTCAGTGCCTTGCCGCCTGCTTCTTCAAGAATCAAAGTGCCTGCCGCAATATCCCAGGGCTGCAAACCTTTCTCAAAAAAGACCTCGCATCTGCCGCAAGCCACCGTACATATATCGTATGCCGCGGAACCGCTTCTGCGGATATCGCGCGAAAAATCAAAAACTTTTCTCAGAAGCGCAAAGGTTGCATCGGTGTTTTCGGGATGATAAGGTGATGTTCCGAAAAGAGCAAGTCCGTCTGAAAGCAGACGCTCGCTTACAGTTATCGGGGCACCGTTAAGATATGCCCCTTTGCCTTTTTCCGCGCTGAAAATCTCGTTTGTATAAGGGTTATAAACAACGCCTGCAATAACGTTGTTTTCCTTGCACAGAGCAACCGAAATACAACTGCAACGGAAATCCTGCATAAAGTTTGTTGTGCCGTCAATCGGGTCAATTATAAAGCGCAAAGCCTTGCTTTCAAAATCGTTTTCGCTCTCTTCGCCAACAAATTCAGCCTCGGGAAAATCTTTTGCAAGTTCTTTAAACAAAAAATCCTGAACAGCAACGTCATATTTGGTAACAAAGTTTTTCTTGCCTTCCTTGGCAGTTACCGCAGACTCCTGATTATGCGCAGAAAGAACTATCTTTCCTGCTTCTTTTACTGTTTCAATTATTCTGTTAATCATAGTTCATCTTTCATCCTTATTATTTGGTTACAGACAGATGCTGTTTCATTCTGTTATAAATTCACTTTAACGCGTACGAAAGCTTTTGTCAATAAGTTTAAACTATAATTTTAAAAACAGCTTCTGCGCAATTACGGCGGCGTTGATTGCCCTGTATAATTTATTTCAGCAATAAAATCTGCGTAGGCACTGATTAAAAGAAAGACTATCTTATAAACATCACACTTGCGCGACGTTTCTTGCGCTCGTCTTTATCACAGAATGCAAAACCGATTTTTACAAAGTTCCAAATATCGAGCCTCCGAATTATGCAAAATGCACAATTTGCTTATATAATATCTAAGTTTTTTTATTTCTCTTGAAAAAATAAACAAAAAATGTTAATATACCTTCATAACATTTATGGAGATGATATGATGTTGAAAAAGAAAGCTCCCGCAGCAACCCAACCGCCTCAAGGCGCACTCACGAACGGCGAAAACAAATACATATCAAAACTTGAATATGTTTGTGTTATGCTGTCAAGAGCAGGCGGTATGTTCGGAACAACGCTTACAGGCACACTTGCCGCGGCTTTTCTTCATGAACTTTATTACGGCCCCGTAGGCGTTAATTCAGAGGAAATCGCAAGCATTCTTGCTGTTCAAACAACTCTCACAACCATTTGCAGCATTCTTTTCGGTATCATCGGCGGATACGTTATTCAGAAATGGAGAACGCCTCTCGGCAGATACCGCCACTGGTATTTCATCTGCCTTATCCCTATGTTTGCTCTTACGGTTTCTTATTTCTACGTTCCGCAAGGCTGGTCAATTCAGCAGATGAACCTGCTCAGATACGGCATAGCTTGCAGCCAGACTGTTTTTAACGTGTTCAACAACGCTTCCAACAACCTGGTTCAGGTAATTTCACCCAACCATAAAGAAAAGAAAACCGTTGCAACCATCTGGCAGTTGTCATATTACATCGGTTACGGCGCAGCTTATCTCGGCACGTTTGTTTACGGACTTTTCAGCGACGATAAGAACAAAATGTATATGACACTCGGCATTGTTGCCGGTGCTGTTACGCTTTTCGGCAACCTTATGTGCGGTATTTTCTGCAAAGAAAGAATCGAACTCCCCAAGAAAAAGAAGGTCAAGGTTACCAAAGCGGTCTTCTCACTTTTCAAATACAAAAACTACCGTGCATACCATGCGATTCAGTGGTCGCATATATTTGCAATGCTCGGCAAAATGTCAACATACCTTGCCGCAATCACAGTCGGTTCATCCAAAAATCTTCTTCTTACCCTGCCTACCGCCATCGGCACAGTTGTAGGTAACCTTATCACAACAAAACTTTCAACAAAGTATGAGCCCACAAAGCTGCTCAAATTCTGCGGACCGTATTCACTTATTTCAGCAGGCGTTCTTTTCGGAATATGCTTTGTTGAAGCTCAGTTCGGCATAATGTTCTTCAGTGGCTGGAACAGCATATTCTTCTATGTTTTCTATTTCATTTTCGGTATAGGAATCGGTATTCAGGAGCTTTCAACATCACATCTTAACGTTGAATTCTTCGATTATCTTGAATGGGAAACAGGCGAAAGAATGGAAGCTATCCAGGGCATCGTTCCCGGCTGGATTTCAACAGGTCTCAACTATCTGAAGGAACTTGCAATCCCGTTTATGATTGCGTGGGTAGGCTATCAGTCATCCGCAGAAGGCGACCTTGTTGCAACAATGCAGGCTCAGCCCACATATCTCAACACCTGCCTGTGGATTCTTGCGTTCCTCGTATTCGGTTATGCTCTTGCCAATCTTCTTAAATCAATCATTCTCAAAACGTCTTATGATATCGAGGGCGAAAAGAAAGAGCTTATGTACCGTGAGCTTGAAATAATGCGCGAAGAACGCCACAAAGAAAACGAAAGCATTGAAGCTCAGGCAAACTGAAATAATTATTAAGCTGAACGCTTTAACCGTTTGGCATAGCAAAAAAGTAAACCGCACGGATTTTTACATCCGTGCGGTTTTTAGTTTATTTCAGTAATTTAAATTTCAGAAAATCCGGTTGAAGATGAATACAATGCGGTTTATAAGCCAGTTAACAGTATCCCATACGAAGTAGAAGAAACGCATTGAGAAATACTTAACGGGAGCATTGATAATCTCAATGAGGTTATCGCACTGTGCCTTGTATTCATTGAGCTTTGCCTTTTCAGTTTCGCCCATGTTCTCATCTGTAAGGAGTTCGTCAATCTTTGCCTTGAGAGCTTCGATTTCATCTTCCCAGAAGATTGTTACACGGTTTTCGTTGAACATTTCAAGCTCTGCACCGATAGC
>JAFXJO010000072.1 GCA_017532185.1 Clostridia bacterium
AGCTGGGGAGCAGACATCTTCCATACGTTTGAACGTCTCTTGTCTCTTCTTGTCTTGGAGACTCTTCTCTTGGGTACTGCCATCTCTTAAGCACCTCCTTAATTTTGTGCCTTTAATAAACCCTGAGGTTTTTTTAACTTAGTTATCAAGAAGCTGCTTAAGCGCCTCCAGACGAGGATCAATATCTTTTTCGCAGCTGCATGAACCTGAATTTAAATCCTTGCCGCATTTGAAGCACATACCCTTGCAATCATCCTTGCAAAGAAACTTTGCGGGAAGGTTCAGAAAAACATCCTCGGTCACAATTTCATCCAAATCAAAGCGAAGATCACTGATAAGTAAAAGCTCGTCATTGGTTTCATCGTTGAGATGAGTGACCAGCGTGTGGCTGATTTCTGTTTGAACGGGAACGGTGATGGGTTTTGCGCAGCGGTCACAATTGAGCTCAAGCTCAAAATCCGCCGTTGCCTCAAGCTCAACGATGCCTGTTTTGTTGCCGACCTTGCCGATAACTTTAACGGGCTTTGCAAAAGGCTTGAAACCGCTGAGTTCCTGAGCAGAAAAATCTATCTCATAATCGAACTCTCTGACCATTCCTTCATTATTAAAAATAGGCTCTAAATCCAAAATCATAATTTTTCACCTAAAATCACGCACAAAATATTATATATTTCTATTTGCGATTTGTCAACTAAAATTTTGATTTAAATTCAGATTTTTTCGCAAAATGTGAAAATTCTTTCAGGAAGGTCGCTTTCGTCGCATGAAATGGTGAAAGTGATATCCTGCTCAGCAATCTTGCTGAGTTCAGCAATCTTCTCAAGGAAGTTTGCAAGAGCTTCATAATCTCTGCCGCCGATTTTGAGAGTTGCATCAACAAGAATATCGGTGATATCGTGGTCGCCTGCAATGATGCCGCTGATGAAGCCATAGAATGCATCATAGCCGCTTACTTTATAATGGTCTGTTTCAACAAGTCTTGCACGGTAGTTAACGTCATAAGTGAGAAGTCTTTCTTTTTCGATGCAAACAACGTTGCCGTTTGATTTTTCAACTGCACCGTTTACAAGCTCGATGAGTCTCTTTGTTTTGCCTGAACCTTTGTTGCCGAGAATAAGATATACCATAATAGTATTCCTCCTGTTTATTAAAATTTTCAGTTAATTCTTTTTTCAAGCTCTTCCTTGGCGGCCTCATAACCGGGCTTGCCGAGAAGCGCAAACATATTCTTTTTGTAGCTTTCAACACCGGGCTGGTCAAAAGGATTGACGCCGAGAATATAACCCGAAAGTCCGCATGCCTTTTCGAAGAAATAAATCATATAACCGAGGTCATATTCGCTCTGCTCATCAAGTTCGATAACGATGTTGGGTACGTCACCGTCTGTGTGAGCGAGGATTGTTCCTTCAAAAGCTTTGCGGTTAACAAAATGAACGGTTTTGCCTGCAACGAAGTTGAGACCGTCACCGTTAACCTCATCAAACTCGATTTCAACGTCCGTTTTGGGGTTATTGACCCAAATAACGGTTTCAAACAGGCTTCTCACACCCTGCTGAATATACTGACCGAGAGAATGAAGGTCTGTTGAGAAAATTGCGCTGGCAGGGAAAATACCCTTGAAATCCTTGCCTTCGCTTTCGCCGTAAAGCTGCTTGAACCATTCGCACCACATTGTCATGGAAGGTTCGTAAGCGGTAAGCATCTCGATTGATTTGCCGTTTCTGTAAAGCAGATTTCTGAGAGCAGCGTACTTATAGCAATCGTTAGCCATAACATCGCTTGTTGCATAAGCTTCTCTTGCATCTGCCGCGCCCTTCATAAGAGCATCAAT
>JAFXJO010000073.1 GCA_017532185.1 Clostridia bacterium
ACAAAGCCCGAATAATTCGTTATGATTTTGTTTTCGGAAATCTCGCTCTTTTTGTTCAGCGCAGACCAAAAGGGCAAGGAAACGGAAATATATTTTCCTTTCAGCTTCTTTCGGATTGTTACATAAGGTTTTCTTGCGTCACTGACCCATAAAAAACCGTTGTGGTTGATTTCGTATTTACCACAGGCTTTGTTATAACCGAGTTTGATGTTGTCTGCCATATTTTTACCTCTGCGTTAGGATTGTTCAGGTGTTGGTCTGTGCGGCGAATTCTTCTTCTTCCTTTTTGCCGATGTTATAAATGAATTTCATTGAAAGGAAGGCGATGAGGGAGCCGACTGCGAGCACAACGAAATAGAGCGTCTTAACGTTTTCACCGAAGCTTTCGGGCTGAATTGCATTTTCACCTTCAACAAAGCCGATTGCTGAAAGACCCAGAGCAACAACCGCCTGACCGATGCCCTGTGCAAGCTTGCGGAAGAAGGAGTAAAGTGCATAAAGCGAGCCTTCTTCGCTTTTTCCCGTTTTTCTGTAGCTGACCTCAATGCAGTCTGCAACGATTGCCCAGACGGAAATCTGGAAACCTGCGTTGCCGAGATTGAGACCCATAAGACAACAAACGTAAATGACCATACCCTTTGAATCGGGGGTGATGGGAGCAAAAAGCGAAACAATGCCCGAAATTGCACCGATAAGCATAGCGGTAACAATAACGTTCTTTTTGCCGAATTTCTTTGTAAGCTTACCAATGAGAATTATAAATATAACCATCGGAGCGTAGCTGCCAATCATTGCAATGCTGATTTTTGATGTATCCTTGAAGAAATACTGGAACACCATATTGTTCAGCGCCATTGTTGAGTTGAAAAGTGCAACCGAAGCAACCGAAGCGATTGTTGCGCCGACCATTGCGCGGTTAGTGAAGAATGATTTTGCCGAAGACATCATTGCCTTGAAGCCGACTGCGTTTTCGGCTGATGAATGGTCAACACGTTCCTTAACCATCTTTGTTGTTGCCCAAAGAGCAACAAGAGCAAAAGCTGAAAGAACAAGTGCAACGGGGAGCAGGGTTTCGCCCTTGAGGTTCTGAACTTCATCTCCGTTAGCATTAACCGTTTTGTTATAAACGATTGCGGGCAGAACAATCATAATAACGATTGCGGGCAGAGAAGCGCCTATGCTGCGGAAGGTTGAAAGCGAAACTTTTTCCTGCGGATCGTCGGTGATAACTGAATGGAGCGAGCCGTAAGGCACGTTTACCATTGTGTAAGCGATTGACCACAGACAGTAGGCGATAAGACACCATGCACATTTGCCTGCATAAGGCAGATTTTTAACAGGTGCAAACAGCATAACGTTGAAGATAACAAGAGTTATACCGCCTGCAAGAATCCAGGGCATATATTTGCTCTTTTTGCTTAATCTTTTTGTATCAACAAGGTTACCGATAACGATATCGTTCACCGCGTCGAATATTTTTGAAAGCATGATGATAATTGCATATGCGTTTTCGGATATGCCGATATACTGCATATAGAAAAGCTGCATAAAGGTTGAAACAAGCTGGAACGAAAAGCCGCAGCCTGTGTCGCCCAGAGCATAACCGATTTTATCAAGCCAGCCAAAGGGACGGACAGCGTTTTGCGGAGTTTTGGCTTTAGTCATTTTCTCATCTCCCTGTTATGTAATATTTTTATTTTATAATATATCGTTGCAAATTGCAATAGGAATGTTTTTTGTTTAGCAACACACATTTTGCTAACTGTAACATCGCAGGGATATCCCTGTGTGGTCACCTGTTAAAATTTAAATTATAACTGTGTAGGTCGGGATGACCTCATCCCGCCGCGTTGCCTGACGCCGGATGGGCGCCCCTACAGTGTAAAATCAGGCTGAGTGCATTGGACTTGCTCTCAGCGATTGTTGTTGCGAATTAATATAAAAACGGAAGAATTATAATTGATTTGTAAATAACCAAAAGACAAATCGGTCAGGTTTCTTCAAGTTTGTTTGCGGATATCTATTTACTTTTTGTTCCTGTTTGATATAATAAAAAACAGGTGAATAATTTGCCTTATATATTAACGGCACAGGAGGAAATGATTATGTCTAAATTGAGAGTTGCACTTATCGGTAACGGCGGTATCTGCCGCGGAAGCCACATCAAAAATTATTATGAAGATAACAGAGCAGAGGTTGTTGCTTTCTGCGATATTATTGAAGAAAGAGCGATTGCGCTCAGGGATAAATATTATCCCGATGCAGCGGTATATACCGACTATAAAGAACTTCTGAAAGACGAGAGTATAGATGCTGTTGATATCTGCACTCCGAACTATCTTCATTCCATAATTGCGGTTGATGCGTTCAAGGCAGGCAAGCACGTTCTTTGCGAGAAGCCCGACGCTATTGACGTTACAGAGGTTCTCAAAATGAAAAATGCCGCTGACGAAGCAGGCAAGGTGCTTATGGTTATCAGAAACAACCGTTTTGCCACTGCATCGCAGTATGCAAAGAAATTTGTTGAAGATGGTAAAATGGGCGAAATCTATTGCGGACGCTGCGGCTGGCAGAGACGCAGAGGTATTCCCGGCAAGGGCGGCTGGTTCACAACAAAAGCTCAGTCCGGCGGCGGTCCTCTTATCGACCTTGGCGTTCATATGATTGACCTTGCGGTGTGGCTTATGGGCAACCCCACTCCCGTTGCGGTAAGCGCAAATACCTACACCAAGTTTGCGGATAACGATACGAGCGATTCCGAAAACTCAAAGTTCGGCGATGCAAATTCTGAAGGCACCTTTGACGTTGAAGACCTTGCAATGGGTATGATCAGATTTGATAACGGTGCAGTTCTTCAGATAGAATTCAGCTGGGCATCAAACATCAAGGAAGAAAACCGCTTTGTTGAACTGCGCGGAACAAAAGCAGGTCTCAAGTGGGAAGATAACGAAGTTGAGTTCTTCACGGAAGATGACGGTCAGCTTCTTGATATTGTTCCCACAGGCAATATGGACGGCGACGGACATAAGAAAAATATCCGCAATTTCATTGACGTTCTTACCGAGGGCGCAGAACCCGTTTTCAAGCCTTCTCAGGGCGTTGATATGATAAAAATTCTGTGCGCAATCTATGAGTCTGCAGAAAAGGGAAAAGAAGTTATTCTTTAATTGAATGCTTTTTCCGACGGCTTCGGAATAATTATATGAACAAAAAAAGAACTTCGTTGATGCGAAGTTCTTTTTCTTTTATAGTAATATTCAATTAATGCCGTCAACCGTTGTTTCAATAATCTCCACACTGCAGATTGTGTTGCCGTCGGCATATTTGCCGTTTTGATAATAAACCTCTGAATTGATGCTTACGCCGGCATTCGCCGGCACGTATAAAACGGCTTTCATATCTTGGGGAATATTAAGGCTGACAGCATATTCTCCGTCAGTCTTTTCGTAATTCAGAGAGATTAATCCTTTAACACTCGGAACGGTGCAGCTCATACTGTCTGACATTGTATATTGCGGCTCAATTTTAACCTTTTCATAGCCTGCTTCAAGGGGAGAGATGCCCGCAAAATGCTTGCTCATTATAACAAGCGGTCCGCCACTCCAAGCATGATTTTTGGTGCCGCGCCAGGAATCCCAGAATTCCCAGAGAGTTGAGTAATCTTCGCTCATCATACCCTCGTATCTTTCCTTGATTCTTTCTTCTGCGGCTTCATATTCTCCCATTTCGCAAAGGGCTTCAAGAACGTAATATTCCATATACGGACTTGAATTTCTGGTGGTTTTAAGTATGCTCGCAATGGTATCAAACTGCTCTTTTTCTGCAAGACCTGCCAGAATCGCAAGCGCATTGGCTCTGTCGTCGGGCTTTCTGACGTCATTGCTTTTGAAGCCGTCTTCTGTCCAAAGAGACTGATAGCCGTTCGCGATAGCGGCTTTTCTTTCGGTAATAAACGGGAGATCCTCGTCTTTATTCAAAATTTCCGCCATTTCTTCCGTTGCGGAAAGAGCGTAGTAAACCCAGGCATTTTCAATGGCTGTCATGTCTGCTTTGCTGCCCCAATCAGCCCAATCCCACGAGCCGCTGCGGTGAACAACAAGATTGTTTTCGCCGATTTCCCAAAGCTTAAGGTAATCAAGAGAAGCATCATAAACCTTTTCAATAAAAGCCTTGTCGCCTGTATATTCATAGTAGGTGAGAAAACCGACTATGCCTGCAAGCTGCTGAACGGGAAGTTCAAAATAGTCGCCGCTTATGGGCACAACGGTCTGAAGCACCTTTGTTTCATCAACGTGAGAGAGCATAGCCTCTGCGCCTTTTTGATACAGCAGATAAGAGTTGCTGTCCATGGAGTACATTGTCATAATCATTTCGATTGTGACGTCGCCCCACCATTGGGCTCTTTCTCTGTCGGGACAGTCCATAAAATTATCGCGCATCGTAACGTAAAGAGTGCGCAGAGATTTTTGCCACAGAGAATTCAGAAATTCGTCATCGCATTTAAAATTGCCGCAGAAGGAGCTGTCATATCCCGTTTCGCGGTATTTCAAAGAAAGAACCGTGACGCCTTTAGGTATTTCATAAGTTATATGCTCACCGTTAAACCAGCCTAAGGCTTCAAATTCCTGTTCGCCTTCTTTGGTGATATAAGTGGTTGAAACTGCTCCGATCAGCGTATTTTCTGTTGTTATGCGGATTCTTTTGCCTGCAGGCGCAATGATTTTAAGATAGGGAGTGAGCTGTGCATTATAAGAAACGTCAACCGTTATTTTCTCACCCGCAAGGTTTTTTACGGTATAGTTTTCATAATCTTTTGAATTTTCATAGTCTTTAAGACCGTAATCCTTGAGAAAAGGAATTCCTCTCGGATAAAGCTTGCCGTAAGAGCCTTCGCCGCCAACGGCATATTCGGTTGCGTTTTCCCATGCAGAAACGTCATAAGCGTCGCTTGTCCAATCGCCGATATCTTTTCTTGCATCAAAATAGATGCTGTATTCGGGAAGCCTGTAATTGGGCGGATAGAGAGCACTGTCAACGTAAGCGGTATTTCTTCTGACTTTCCAGCTATTATCGGAAATTATGGCAACATCATTGTTAATTGCTTCAAAAATAAAGCCGCCCTGACCGCTGCTGCTGTAAGAATAGCTTGTTTTATCGTCCCAATACCATACCAAGGCGCAAACCGTGTTTTCGCCTTCTTTGAGGTAAGGCGCGATATCCTTGCTGTCATAATATCCGCTGTTTACGTCAGGTCCTCTTTTTAAGCTTCCTTCAAAAATAACGTTTTCTCCGTTGATATAGAGCCAATATTTGGAATCGGCGGAGATATGGGCTATAAGTTCATCGGGAACTTTATCAAGAATGACATTTTTGCGAAAACACATCCAGACGTTATTCTTTGTCGGGTTGTCTTTATCCCAGAGCCATTTTGCTTTCCAATCGTTTTTTTCTTCGGTGGGAATAACGGAGTATTCGGGAATGCTTTCGGGGATTTCATAATCGTTTGCAAAGGGGATTAATGCCGAATTGCCAAACGAAAAGACAGAAGAAATAAAAGCCGCAGCTATGGCAAGATAAGATATAATTGTTTGTAAAATCTGCATGGGGACCTCCTTGATGATATTGAGGCGGAAATTGCTGAAAATATATAATAATTAATTCTATCATAATTAATTCGGAAATTCAACTTATCTGCATATGATATATCAAGCTTACCGTTGAATTGTGGTTTATGGTTTTTGAATTTATGCCGATTTGTTAATAGCTGATAAAAATAAAAACGGTATTTTGAAAAAACTATCTTGATTTTTTCGGAAAGCGGTTGTATAATATCAAACGAAATAAATACAGGGGAGCTTGTTTTTGCAGGCTGAGAGGAAGTAATCAAACTTCGACCCTATAACCTGATGCGGATAATGCCGCCGTAGGAAGTCATAAACAAGGATTTTTTACAGGAGGCGTCCGAAAGGGAGTCTCCTGATTTTTATTTCACAATTCAATTCCGGGGAGCCGTTTTGAACGGCTGAGAGGCAGGTAAACCTGCGACCCGCAAACCTGATCCGGATAATGCCGGCGTAGGAAGCATATCTGAAGTATATTGTGAATCTGCAGTAAACAAACCGTACTTTGTGTCGCCTTCGCCGTTTTTTTCGGTGGAGGCAATTTTTATTTTTGGAGGTAAAATTTATGAAAGCAAGTATCGCAATCCAGGTTCTTCCCTCGGCAAAAAACCAAGATGAACTCATTCGCATTGTGGATGAGGTTATCGCATTTATCAAAAGCAGCGGTTTGCACTGCCACGTAGGTCCTTTTGAAACAACAATTGAGGGTGACAGCTATGACCAACTGATGGATATTGTGAAAGAATGTCAGCACGTTGCAATCAGGGCGGGCGCGGAAAACGTTTCGGCTTATGTTAAGGTTGTTTACCGACCCGAAGGCGAAATACTGACCATTGACAAAAAGATAAAAAAACATGCTGAAGCGTAATATACCGTCGATTACCGCCGTTGCCGCATTGCTGATTATATGGCAGTCGGTTTGTTCAACGGGGCTTATACCGTCGTATATGCTTCCGTCACCCTTAGAGGTGATACAGGCTTTTGTGAGCGAGTTTCCTCTGCTTCTTGAAAATTCCGTTATAACTCTGCAAGAAGCCTTTATAGGATTGCTTCTTGGGGTAAGCGTAGGTTTTTGCGTTGCCGTGTTGATGGATACGTTTAATGCATTATATAAAGCATTTTATCCGTTACTCATTATCACGCAGACAATTCCTTCCGTTGCAATCGCGCCGCTTCTTGTGCTTTGGTTCGGCTATGAAATGACGCCGAAGATTGTGTTGATTGTAATATCAACGTTTTTTCCTGTAACCGTCGGACTTCTTGACGGGTTCAGAAGTGCGGATAAAGATGCAATCGGATTGCTTCGCTCTATGGGCGCAAGCCGCATTCAGGTATTTCGTTATATCAAATTTCCGTCGGCATTACCCCAACTGTTTTCGGGTTTAAGGATAGCTGCGGCATACAGCGTTGTCGGAGCAGTTATAAGCGAATGGCTCGGCGGCTTCGGCGGTCTGGGTGTTTATATGACGCGAGTGAAAAAAGCATTCGCATTTGATAAAATGTTTGCCGTTATTTTTCTTATATCAGCAATTTCTCTTGCTCTTATGGCGTTGGTCGGATTTGCAGAGAAAAAGTGTATGCCATACCGAAATACAAATGAAAAGGAGAAAAAAGTATGAAAAAATTAATTTCAATCTTGTTGGCGCTTGCGATAATTCTTTGCTTGCCTGCCTGCAAGAAAAAAGAACCCAATAAAATTACCGTTGTTCTCGATTGGACACCTAACACCAACCATACAGGAATTTTTGTTGCTCAGGCAAAGGGCTATTTCGAAGAAGCCGGTCTGAGCGTTGAAATCGTTCAGCCGCCTGAAGGCGGCGCTGAAACGTTGGTGGCTTCGGGCAAAGCGCAGTTCGGCGTTTCGTTCCAGGATAGCCTTGCCCCTGCTTTTGCAGGTGATGACGCTATGCCCGTCACAGCGGTTGCGGCTGTTATTCAGCATAACACTTCGGGCATTATTTCGCGCAAAGGAGAGGGAATGGACAGACCCAAGGGACTTGAAGGCAAGAAATATGCAACCTGGGATCTGGACGTTGAAAAAGAGACTATCCGCGACGTAATGAAAGCTGACGGCGGCAATTTTGACCTTGTTGAACTGATTCCCTCAACGGTTACCGATGAGGTATCGGCTCTGAAAAGCGGTTCCGTTGACGCAATATGGATTTTCTACGGCTGGGCAGGTGTGGCCTGTCAGACCGCAGGACTTGAAACGGATTACTTTGAATTTGCAGATATAAACCCTGTGTTCGATTATTACACTCCCGTTATTATCGGCAACAATAACTGGCTCAAAGAAAATCCCGAAACGGCAAAAGCTTTTGTTGCAGCTCTTTCAAAGGGTTATACATATGCGTCTGAGAATCCCAAGGATGCCGCAGATATACTTATGAATGCCGCGCCCGAACTCAAATCAAACAGTGAACTCGTTTATGCCAGTCAGGAATATCTTGCGTCTGAATATATTTCCGATGCCTCAAAATGGGGTGAATTTGATCCCGAGCGTTGGGCTGCGTTTTATAATTGGCTGAACGAAAAGAATCTTCTCGAAGAAAAAATCAATCCTGATTTCGGTTATACGAACGACTATCTTCCCGAGTGATATGAATAAGTTAGAAGTAAAAAACATCAGCAAAAGTTTTGGCGACAATCACGTTCTGAATGATATTTCCATTGAACTTAACCGCGGCGAATTGGTTTGCTTGCTCGGTGTCAGCGGCGGCGGAAAAACAACTCTGTTCAATATTATTTCAGGTCTTCTGACGCCTGATAAAGGTCAGGTGTTGCTTGACGGAAATAATATAACAAATCAACCCGGTCACATCAGCTATATGCTGCAAAAGGATTTGTTGTTGCCATACAGAACAATAGAGGATAATGCCGCTTTGCCGCTTTTGCTTAAGGGTGTTAAGAAAAAAGAAGCGCGTATGCAAGTATCGCCCATGTTCAGGCAATTCGGTCTTGAGGGTACGCAAAAGAAATATCCTGCTCAGCTTTCGGGCGGTATGCGTCAGCGTGCGGCGCTTTTGAGAACGTATATGTTTTCAAAAGACGTTGCTCTTCTTGATGAGCCTTTTTCTGCGCTGGATACCATCACAAAGAGTTCAATGCATAAATGGTATCTGAACGTGATGGAGAAAATCCAACTGTCAACGCTTTTTATCACTCACGACATTGATGAAGCAATTCTTATTTCGGACAGAATCTATCTGCTGTCGGGTTCACCCGGAGAAATAACGGGAGAAATTGTTATCAAAGAGCCTAAACCGCGCCGCGAGGATTTCAATCTTACGGAAGAGTTTCTGGAATATAAAAGAAAGATTTTGTCATTGCTTTGAATAAAATAACCGCGGTAATTAAAATTTAATTTTAAAAGCAACAGTTTTTTCACTGTTGCTTTTTTGTTTAGTGCCTTTAGGTGAGGAAATAAACCCCCGGCTCAGCCGGGGGTTATGATTACAGTTTAAGTAGGTTTGAAAAATGAAAATTTTATCTGTCATATTTTTTGTTGCGTCATCTCTGTTTCTCGTTACAGGTATTCTTCGGCAAGGTTTTTCGGCTGTCAGTTTATCATCGCAAGCCATTCGCCGATATTCCTATCAATGAAAAGCGCACGGATTTATAATCTTGATTCCATTCCCGTTAAAACCTGCGATTGGACAGAACTTGAAAATGTAAGAGCATATTTTGACTTCTTTGAGCAGCACCGTTCCGAATTCCTGAAATAAAAAACTCACCTCAACCGAATCGGTTGGGGTGAGTTTTTAGCGTAGAATAACAACTCCAGTAACATCAAAAAATGTAGG
>JAFXJO010000074.1 GCA_017532185.1 Clostridia bacterium
CCCACGCAATAAAGACGGCTGACGAAAGAGCCGCCGAAGCCCTTGCAGATATTCTCGCACCGAAGGCACAAAAGAACGCATAAAAAGAAAAATGAGCGAATCACCTATAAAGTGAAACGCTCTTTTTTATTGCTCAAAAATGCCGATTTTCAGGGGCTTGGTGTACAAATAGTGTACAAATGCCCGTTTTTGCCCCATTTTCGGAGCTTAACGCAGGGTAAAGAAAAAGCCCCAAACCGTTGATATACAACGATTTGAAGCTTGGCGCGCTGCAAGGGATTCGAACCCCTGACCTTTTGGTTCGTAGCCAAACACTCTATCCAACTGAGCTAGCAGCGCATATTCACTTTGAAATCGGCTTAAGTTCCGATTGCCCAAGTATATTAACATATCTGTTCAAAAAAATCAATACCTAATCCGAAAAAATTTATTTTTGTTGATTGTTTCCATTATCAAGGGCTGCTGCAACCGAAATCCGTTGCTTTTTACATAAAATCGTTCATAAAACGTCTTCTCAAATCACGTAACCGTAAATCACAAACCAATGCACCGCACTTGCAATAAGCGTAAAAACGTGAAAAACAACGTGCATCACTTCTCTTTTTCTGCCGATGGCGCAAAAGATTGCACCCGTCAGATAAAATGCGTTGCCCAGAAGAAGTCCGCCGAAAGCTTCGCCGTTAATTTTATCAAGAAGAGGCACAACACTCACAAGCATCGCAAGGCTCGAAACAATATAAACCGTAACGGTGACACTCTTAAGCTTTTCAAAGAAAAACAATTTTGAAAATATACCGAAAAACGTGCATCCCCAACCAACTGCCAAAACAAAAACACAGTGAGAAGGGCTTATATTCCAAAGCGTCATCAGCGCGCAAGGCGTTGCAGTGCCTGCAATAAGCACGGGTACGGTTGAATGGTCGGCAAGCCTTGCAATGCGTTTGCCCTCACCTGCAGGCAAACCGTGATAAACGGCTGAAACGGTATAGACCGCCATAAGTGCAACGCAATAAACCGCCGCAGAAAGAACACTTCGCACTCCGTTTGCCTTTGCAAGCATAAAAGCAAAACCGATTGCCGCCGCAACAGCTCCCGTTGCGTGGGTTATGCAGTTGGCAACGTCAACCTTGCGAGAATAATCAATCAGCTTAACATCAGAGCCGAGCATTCCCCTGCCCCCTTTCCGTTTTTGGTGTTTATTTTATCACAGATTTCAAATGATTTAAAGAGGTATTTTTTAGAATAATAAAAAGGACCGCATCTGCGGCCCTTTGATATTATTTATTAAGTTCTTCTGCATATGCCAGGGCTTCATCAATATTGGGCAGGAAGTTTTCTTCGCCCACTCTTTCAAAGAAACCCGACTTTTTCATAACGGAAAGCGGCTGCTCGTTTGTGTGGGAAAGAACAAGTCTGAGTCCCTTCGAATTACAGGTTGCATAAATATCGTTGAGTGCGCGCATTGCGGTTATATCAAGCACAGGCACGTTTCTCATTCGCAGAATAATCGTTGTTACACCCTCTTTGACAGGGATGGAGTTGAACTTTTCACTTGAAGCAAAGAACATCGGACCGTCAAACTCAACAACCTCAGTATGCTTGGGGACCGCTTTGAGGCGCTCGCTGTCGGGTGCGGAATTATCTTCACCGTCGCTCCACGTTCTTATTCTCGCAACGTCGCTCATTCGCTTCATAAAGAGAACAAGGCTGAGAATCATACCAACCTCAATTGCAACAACAAGGTCAAAAGCAACGGTAAGAACGAATGTTGCAACAAGAACAAGAATGTCACTCTTGGGCGCGGTTTTGCAGATTTTAACAAAGCGCTTCCATTCGCTCATATTATAAGCAACCATAAAGAGGATTGCCGCAATAACGGGCATCGGGATCCACGCCGCATAGGGCATAAGAACAACAAGAATGAGCAGAAGTACAACAGCATGAACGATGCCTGCAATCGGTGTTCTGCCGCCGTTTTTAACGTTTGCCGCCGTTCTTGCGATAGCACCCGTTGCCGGAATGCCTCCGAAAAGACCTGAAAAAATATTGCCGGCACCCTGTGCGATAAGCTCTGTGTTTGAGTTATGCTTATCCTTAATCATTCCGTCGGAAACAACGCAGGAAAGCAGAGACTCAATGCCAGCGAGAATTGCGATTGTGAACGCGCTCGGCACAAGCTGACCGATACTCTCAAAATTAAATTCGGGCAGGCTGAATTTGGGCAGAGCTCTTGAAATTGTGTAAAGGTCACCGACTGTGTTTACGTTCATATCAAAAGCTTTAACAATAACAACACCGATAATAACCGTTACCAGCGAACCGGGAATTTTTTTGCTGATTTTGGGCCATACAATCTGAATTGCAAGCGCAACAAGACCAACAACAAGTGCCTGCCAGTTAAACGTTCCGATTGACTTTGCGATTGCGTGAAGCTTCTCCGCAGTTTCAACCGTGGGCATACCTGCAGGAAAAGAAAGACCGATAAAATCCTTTATCTGACCGATAACAATTGTTACCGCGATACCTGCGGTAAAACCTGTTGTTATGGTGTAAGGGATATATTTAATGAGTGAGCCGAATTTGAACAGGCCCATAATAATAAGCAACAGACCTGCCATAATCGTTGCAATAACAAGACCGCCTGTGCCGAACTGGGCAACAATGCCTGCAACTATGGTTGCGAAAGCCGCCGTGGGTCCCGAGATGTTAACGTTACTGCCGCCGAGGAAAGAAATCACAAAGCCTGCAACGATAGCGGTGTAAAGACCCTTTTCAGGCGAAACGCCCGATGCAATTGCAAGAGCAATGGAAAGGGGCAGAGCAATGATTGCAACAATAACGCCTGCAACGATATCGTTGACAAGTTGTTTTTTACTGAATCGTTCTTTGATTGAAAAAAGTTTTGGTGCAAAAATCTTCATCTTTTAACTCCGTTAATGTTATTTTTCCGAGTTAAATTATACTCTTACATCACCCGATTTCAAGGCAAAAAACGCAGTTTTTTTAATTTCGGAACAATAAACAATAACTGTGCGACCTTCAAAACTTTCATAGACATTTTGCACATAGCAAACATCTTGGTTTTGTGAAAATCGCACAGTGTGATTACGGTTTGAGAATACCCTTCTCTATTGAATTTTTTATTACGCTCTCAACAATGCACCAAAGTTCGGGCGTTGCGGTGCGGATAATATCCATACGCTTATAAACCTGAGCCGAGCTCACGCCGCCCATTTTCCAGGTGTGACCATCGGTGAGGTAATTAAGCAGAAGCGGCTGAATGCGGTCAATTGCGTTTGCATATTTAGCCTCTGCAGTTTCGCCTGCCTCAAACTCATCCCAGAGAGCTCTGATTTGCGCACCCTGTTCACCCTCAAGCATACCGAAAAGTTTGGTTGCGGCATCTTTTTCGCGTTCTTCCTTATCTTCATATCCCTTTGCGTCATAAGCGAAGGTATCACCTGCGTAAACTTCAACAAGGTCATGCACAAGAGCAATTTTTATAACTCGGTTTACGTCGATTTTTTCTGCGCTGTATTCCTCAAGAAGCATCGCCATAACCGCAAGGTGCCAGGAATGCGCCGCATCATCCTCACGCTTTGAGCCGTCTGCAATAAGATTCCTGCGCAGAATCTGCTTCATCTTATCGATTTCAACGGTGAATTCAATCTGTTTTTGCAGTTTTTTATTTTCAATAAAATCAAAATTTACCATAAAATCACCTCTGAATCCAATATAACATTTTTGCGCGGTTGCCGCAAGGTTTTTCGGTTGAAAATCAGCAATGAATATGGTAAAATATAAATACAAATTCATTTAATCGAGGTTTAAAATGAAAACTCTGATTGAACTTTTTGATAAAGATGCTATTTATAATTACCTTGCCGCAACGGTTTTCAAACCGCAGAAGGTATGCTTCATAGGCGATAAACTCTCGCTTGACAGCGACGAAGCGGCGGCGGCAAAAAAATTTGCTTCGCTGGCAGGACTTGACTGCAAATTTGAATTTATCAGCGCAAACACAAACGATTATAACGATATGCGCCGCACTATAGAAGAAACAATCCGCAAAGAAACCGCAAACGGCAACGACTGCAGCGTTGACGTAACGGGCGGCAAAGACCTTGCGCTTGTTGCGGCAGGCAGCCTTATTCCGAGCAACGTGAACGTAATCCGTTACGATAAAACGGTTAACGCTTTCCGTTTTCTGGGCAGCGAAAAAACGCAGAAAGTTGATATCGGACTTACCTGCGAAGCTTTTATCACCATTGCAGGCGGCACGATTTTCTCTAAGCCGAGAAATATGAATTACGGCGATAAAGAATGGGAAATCATCCGCAAGGTAACAAGAATTTATTTTGAAAACAGAGAAATCTGGAACAGATTTGTAAAATATCTTCAGCAGGTCGCAAAAGGTGAAAACGAAAAAGTAAGAGACAACCTTTTTGTTGATGCTCCGTTTTCTTTCAGCGATAACGACAGAGTTTTCAGTTGCAACAAAACCGTTATGCGAGAGCATGAGCGAGCACAGGCGATAAAAAATCTGCATTTTTCCGATGACGGAAACAGGCTCAGCTTTGAATTTTTCAGCGCCGAAATTGCAAATCTGCTGGTCAACGAGGGAGTATGGCTTGAGCTTGCGGTTTACTTGGCAGGCAAAAACAGCGATAAGTTTTCCGATGTTCAGACGAGCGTCAAATTCGTTTGGGATATCGCTTCCGGCGACGAAACTCTCGGCTCTATAATCGCCGATTCAACGCCGAGAAACGAGATTGACGTTGTGCTCACAAGAGGCGTTATGCCTGTTTTTGTTTCGTGCAAAACGAGAGCACCCATTAACGATGATCTCAATGAGCTTTATACCATCAAGCAGAAATTCGGCGGCGAGCTTGCAAAAGCGGTGCTTGCAACAACAAAATTCGTAGGCGACGATTGGCCTGTTGCCGAAAGAGCGAAAGAAATGGGGATTTTTATTCTCGATGAAAGATATTTTGAAAACAAAACGGTCACAAAACAGCTTGAAAAGATAACAGAACTCAATTAACAAACGGCTTGCAAAGGTTTTTCCTCTGCAAGCCGCTTTATTATTCATCGTAAAGATACAGAATATAACCGTGATTTTCATCAGCATTAAAATTTTTGAGTTCTTCATAGCTGAAATGACAGCCTAAAACGGTTTTATAATTATCTTCCCATAACCAATATTCCTCAAAAAACGCAATATAGCCAAGCTCCGAAAACCTTTTTCTTACTGCCGTCACCTCATCGGAATGATTATCCAAAGCTGTACCCGATTTAAAAACGGTTATACCAACGTTATATTTCGCCTTGTCGCCGTAATGCTCCATTGCATTTTGCAAAGACTGCGTCATATATACGGTGCCGTTCTGCGGCACAATTTTTGCGTTCAGAGACTCACCCTCAAAATCTCTTATCATCGGCAAAACGGGATTAGGATTGTATTCGTTACCCTTATATTTATCGCCGCATTCCGTGAGCGATTCTATGACCTCAATAACTTCCGCTTCGCTGAAGCCGTCGGCACGGATGCTGAATCCCGTATCGTTATAAATGAAATTAACCTTATAATAGCCGACTTGAGAATGATAAAAAATGTAAACCTCAACCCCGTTTATTATTGAAAAATCCAAACCCTTTGTAAGCTCATCATGAGAAGATATGCTCCCGTAACCTACGCTCATATATCTGTACTTTTTGGAAACCTCAATGTCAAGAGCCCTTCTTTCTTGAGCTTCACGGTTAACATACAGAATAAGCTGATTATCGTGAGTAACGTCGCCCGTGCCGCCGTTTGCGCGGTAAATTCCGTAGCGTCTGTCTTCACCGCCTCCGAGATGACCGAGATATTCAGCCATATCATCGGGAACTCTCGGAAAAATCTCCGTTCCGTAAAATGAGCGCAGTTCGTCTTTTGTCATTGGAACATAATCGTTTATGTCAACGCAAAAATCGCTTACAGAGTTGTTCGGAAGTTCGGGAAACTCCGTGTTTATTACGATTTTATTTTC
>JAFXJO010000075.1 GCA_017532185.1 Clostridia bacterium
GATTACAAGGATGTAAACAAGCTTAACAAGTTCACTTCTGACAGAGCAAAGATCCTTCCCCGCCGTGTAACAGGTACTTGCGCTAAGCATCAGCGTGAGCTCACCACAGCTATCAAGCGTGCACGTCAGATCGCTCTTCTTGCTTATACAAGTGACTGATAAAGCGATATAATGCAAAATGAAACGGGAACACCAATCGGTGCTCCCGTTTTTTTAATGAATAGCGAAGAGTGAATAATGAACAGTTAAGGGTGGACTTTGTCCGTACCTGTTTTTTGAAGGTTCGGTGTATTGAAAAAAGACTGTTTGCGATTTCAATTATCTCTCTTCCATAATCAGCGTCACAACGGTCATATCATCATATTTTTTGCCGCATTTGCGTTGTGCGGTGCCTAAAAGCAGTTCCGAAAATTCCCGTGCATCGGGATTGCGGGCTGCTTTTATTTCATCGCGCAGCCAGTTGCTTCCGCTGCCAAGCATTCCGTCGCTCACCATAACGAGCATATCTCCGCCGCGAAGCTTTAGAGAATATCGGCTGAAACCGATATTGCTCAGTATGCCCAGGGGTGTTGACGGAGGCTCAACAATACGGACTCTGCCCGAAACGGTGTAAAAAGACGGTGCGGCGCCTGCTTTGAGAATCTGCGCTTCGCCGCTGAACAGGTCAATTTCCGCAACGTCAAGAGTAGATAGCGATTCGTCGTCCGATTTGACAGTCAGCGCGGTGTTGGTTATACCGAGAGCTGTATCGAGACTTATGCCTGCTCTGATAAGACGCGAAAAAAGCTCAACCGTCATTGCCGAATCAATAGCCGCCCTGCCGCCTGTACCCATACCGTCACTCATTATGATATAAGCCTTGGATTCGGTGCGGAAGCATTCGAAATAATCTCCGCAAAGCTTTCTGTTTCCGAGGCTTGCCGAAGCTGAGCCGAAACGGAAATCAAAAATCTCTTTGCGAAGAAAAACGAGTTCTTTGCCTCCTGCAACGGTTGTTATTTTAGGCGGATTGAGTTCGATTTCAAGCTCCGATGAAAGTGCGGCTGTCAGGCGAGTCAGGCTCGTGCCTGCAGGAATATCTCCTACGGTGCATTTAAGCTGCAGAGCACCCGAAACCGATTGAGCGCACTTAACGGATTTGACCTCAAAATCTCTGTCTGAAAGTACGCGCAGAGCTATGCGTTCTTTGGAATGCAGGGCGGTTGCATCGTTTTCAACGTCTTCAGACAACTCTTTAAGCAGCTTTGCCGTTGCATCGAATTGGTTGCAGGCAAGCTCTCTGTTTCTTGCGGCACCTGCCTGCAATGCACTGACGGCATTTCTGCCGGAATATATCCTGTTGAAAGAATCGGCAAGCTTTGAAACGTTGGGACAGTTCAGATTAAAGTTGACCGAAAAATCCTCTGCCGCAACGGATTCGCCCCGCGAAAGCTTTTCGATTATATCGGCGAATTCTCCGCTTTCGGGGCAAAGAGAATCTTTACGTTGGCATTCGGCACAGACTCTTTCTTTGACACGCATACAGACAATAACGTCGTTTGCGGGGGTCAGGGCATCAATGCCGTCGGAAACTGAGCGCACGCAACGCGAAACGGAGCCGATGGCGCGCGAGGCTTCGAGAATTCTTTCTTTGGCTTCGCTGTATTCCGAGGCAACTCTGCGCTCCTGAGGACGAGCAATGTCCGAGCGTATTCCGATGAGAAACTTTCGCGGTACAGCGGTAAAAATCAGCGAAGCAACCGCGGCTTCCGCAAAAACCGATATCCCTTCCGCAGAGCCGTCAATCAGAGCTGAAACACCTGCAATTCCCGAAAAAACAAGGGCGCAAACAAGCTGACCGTATTTTGAAAATATACCGGAAGCGAGACCGCAGATACCGTAGCAAAGGCTCAGCGCAACGCTTGTGCCTGAAACGGCAACGCAGGTGCCGATTGAGACGCCGGCAATGCTTCCGCCTGCCTGAGAAAAGAGATATGCCGCCGTAAGAATAACGAAAGAACCGAAAAGTCTTGCAGGTCTGAATCCGAGGATGCTGACCTCCGAAGAGCCGAGAAAAAGAGTGCAAAGGCTCATCATAATACATATCAGGCTGTGGTTATCGAGCAGATATATGCTGCGCTTCTTTTTGATGCAGCCAACAGTTCCCGTGTAAAACGTAACTGACCCTGCGCAGAGAGAGGCTGAGCAAAGATTCAGCATAAGCGAATTGAGAGATGGCTCATACGCAAACATCAACACTGTTGACGCGGCAAAAGAAAACAGAAATACTGCGGCACACAGAATGCTTGTCCTTTTGATTTGCAGATGAAGTTTTTCGAGGGTAAAAACCATTCCGACTGTGCCTGCAAGCGGAATGAGACAGCCGAGAGAATTTTCGGGCGTCACTCTCAGAAAGCAACCCGTTATGCTGCCTGCGCAAACGGCGAGCAGGTCTGTGCCTGTGCAGGCGGCAGCAAGACCGGTGCAAAGAGGAATCCTGACCGAAAAAAGTCCTGCGCCCGAGAGGATAAATCCACTCATAAAATACAGAGCAAGCGAAAGAACTTTTTCGCCTTTTTCAACAAGATTGTCCGTCAGTTGTTTCTGCGAGGCGGATTTTATTGTTTCCATTAACAAACTTCCTTTCTTTTTGGTGTTCAGAATAATTTTAGGCACATCGAAAAATAAAAAGTGTCAGTTATTGAAACGAGTTAAAAATTTATTTAAAAAATTTTTTGTAAATATTATAAATTTACTGTTCAAATCCGAGATTTTGTGTTATAATAAATCGAATATAACAAAATATGGGGAGGTATACCCTATGGATTTTGAAAACGAACAGAATCAAGGATTGATAATCGGCAGAAATGCCGTTACCGAAGCGCTCCGAAGCGGCAGGTCGATGGACAGCTTGCTTGTTGCCAAGGGCGAAAGAGGAGGCTCTGTGGGCAAAATCATTGCTCAGTGCCGTGATAAAGGAATTGTTGTTAAAGAAGTGGATATCCGCAAGCTTGATAAACTCTGCGGCGGCGCAAACCATCAGGGCGTTGCTGCCTGGGCGGCGGTGCACGAATATTCAAGCATTGAAGATATTCTTGCGAATGCAGAAAGCAAGGGGGAAGCTCCTTTTGTTATTATCTGCGATGAAATCGAAGACCCCCATAATCTGGGTGCGATAATCAGAACGGCTGATGCCTGCGGCGCTCACGGAATAATTATTCCCAAGCGCAGGGGAGTTGCGCTCACTTATGCTGTGGGTAAGGTTTCGGCAGGCGCGGTTGAATATGTGCCTGTTGCGAGAGTTGCGAATCTTGCATCAACTATCGAGGAACTCAAAGAAAAAGGTTTCTGGGTTTACGGCGCGGATATGGACGGCACACGCTGGGACAAACAGGATTATTCGGGCAGTGTGGCGCTTGTTGTCGGTTCCGAAGGCAAAGGAATCAGCCGTCTTATAAAAGAAAAATGCGATTTTATCGTTTCGTTGCCTATGAAGGGCAAAATAAATTCTCTCAACGCTTCCGTGGCAGCGGGAATTCTGATGTATGAAATTGCTAAAAACAGGTAGGTGAAGATTTTGAGCGATTACAATAAAATCACGTCGGGCAGTGAGCTTGATGCGATTCTTGAAGAAGTGAAAAACAAAAAGTTTTCATCGGCAGGCGAAACCTCGGTTCCGGCAAAAACCTGGTCGCTTGATGATATTGACAGGCTTATCGCCGAAACAAACGGTGAAGAATATATTCCGCCGAAAAAAGAAGAAAAAACAACACCTGCTCAGGATTTTGCAAAGATTCTCGGCAGAGAATTTGATACGGGTCTTTTTACCATAAGACCTATGGGCGAAGAAAACAAAAAGCCCGAGATGCAGGATATCTCGTCATCTTCAGGTGATGCGGAGGTTGACGGACAGGAAACCTTCTACGACAAAGAAAACGATTTTGACGAATCGATTTTTGAAATTGAAACCGTTATCGTTCCTGAGGATAAAACCGATAACGAAGAGGATAAGGTCAGCAAATATCTTAATCCCGAACCTACGGTTGCCGAAGAACCCGAATCTGAGCCACCCGTGATAGAAGATTTTTATGAGGGCGAAACACCTGCATCGGAATTCTTCAAAAAAATCGCGGAAGCACTTCCCGAAGAAGATAAGCAGGAAGAAAAATTCGAAGAAACCGTAAAGGAAGATCTTCCCGAGCATATCAGCGAAAAGGATTACAGAACACGTTTCTTCACAAAGCTTCAGCTTGAAAGAACGGCAGACGTTGATATCGAAGAAGACGGTCCCGTTGATAAGCCGGGCATCGTGGTTAAGAAAAACGGCGACCCCGATGAGGGCGGTTTCCAGCCTGTACCCAAGGTGCTCACGGCAGAGGATGCCGAGAAAGAGATTGCCGCTGACATTGAGAAAACAAGGATTGTCGGCGGAAACAAGGCTATTCCCGTTTCAAAAAAGCCCGAAACGCCGTCTGATGACGTTGAAGGACAGATTATGCTTACGGGGTTTGAGGATATTTCCTCCGAAACAGTGCCCGATCAGGCAGATGAGGAAGATATTGAAGAAACTCTCTGGGAAAAACGTAAGCAGAAGGCAAAGGATTTCAGGCTTATCGATGCAATAGACCTTGACGAAGAGTTTCAGGGCGACTTTGAAATGTCCGAAGAAGAGAAGGCAAGGGAAGAAAGGGCGCGCCGCAGGGAAGAGCGCAGACATGCTCTTGAAAGAGAAAAACAGGAGTTTATCAACAGACCTGTTGCAAACGAATATACTTCTCCCGAAGAAAAGACGGCTTTCTATACCCGTTTCGGAGAGATAAGCAAAAACGCAACCAAGGGCATCATTATCGCAGGCGCCATTGAGTTGCTGGTTGTAATAATCAATCTTATTCCGCTTATCGCCGAAAAGCTTTCGGTTGAAACCGAGATTTTCACGCGTAATTCGGTTGCCGTTAACGTTATGAATGCAATTCTGCTCATTGCCGCTGCGGCGATAAACAGCAAGAGATTTGCAGACGGTATCAAATCACTCACAGCGTTGAAGATTACGAGCGATACTGCGGTCAGTCTTTCAATAATCGTTGCTTTGGTTCAGAATACAATTGCCGCGGTTGTGGGACCTGACGGAATCGGTGCAACGGTATTTTCGGCTGCTGCCGTTTTCGGAGTTCTTGTTACCAAAATCACCGAAAAGCTTGATGCGCAACGTATTCTCGGTAACTTTGAGGTTTGTGCATTCAAATATAAACATAATATGTATGCGGTTCATCCGTTTGATAACGAGTCCGAGATTTTCGAACTGGGCAGAGGTCTTATGATGGGTAATGCAGACCTGCTTTATTCTTCAAAGGTATCTTTCCCTGAAAATTTCCTTAAGAACTCAAAGGCTGTTGCGGCTGAAAACAGGCTTATGAAATTCCTTGTTCCCGGTGCGGCAGGCGCGGCTCTTGTTGCGGCGATTGCTTCCGGAATAGTTAACCGTGACGTTATGGCGGCGCTCTCTGCTTTTGCAGGCACGTTCTGCATCTGCAGCCCTGTTTTTTCTGCGTTCATTCCCGCTTTTATTTCGCGAAGCACAAACGCCACACTCAATGCAGGCGGTACCGTAATAACCGGCTCCGATATTGCAGAGCAGACGGCATCTTCAAACGCGGTTGTGCTTGATTCGGCAGATATTTTTGACCGTGAGCGTTGCACGATGCACGGTATGAAGGATTTTAAGAATATCAGAATTGACGACGTTCTTCTCTATGCGGCGGCTCTTGTTATCAAATCGGGCGGCCCTCTCAGAGAAAGCTTTGAACAGGTTGTTGACGGCAGACAGGATATTCTGCCTGCGGTCAAGGAGCTTACCTATGAGGATAAGCTCGGCATTGCGGCGAGAATTCATAACCAGAAGGTTCTTCTCGGCAACCGCAATCTGCTTGTAAACCATAACGTTGAGGTTCCCGAAAAATCGCTTGAAGAGAGATATTCCCACAGCGGCAGAAAGGTTATGTATCTTGCCGTTGCAGGCAAGGTGGCGGCACTGTTTGTTGTCAGCTATGCGGTTGATAAAAACCTCGGCGGCTATTTCAGAGTTCTTGAGGATAACGGTATTCAGGTGCTTGTTCGCACAAATGACGTTAACGTTACACAGGAGCTTATCGCCGACAGTTTCGGTCTGCCTCGCGAAACTTTCAAAATTCTTTCGGGCACTGCAGGCAGACTCTTCAAGAGAAGAAGAGATGCGGTCTGCGACAAATTGCCTGCAGGCATTATCCATGACGGTACGGCTTATTCAATGCTCAGAGCAGTTGCGGCTGCTTGCGATATGAGCGCAAAAATGCGTTTTTCAACCGTTGTTCAGATAATTCTCAGCGTTCTCGGCTTTATTCTGAGCATGGTGCTTTATTGCGTGGCAAAGGGAGCTTTTGTTAACGGTCTTACGGCTGTTTTGTTCCTTGCTCTCGGAATGGGCGTTTCTGCAGGATTAATGCTTTTAAGAAAAATTAAGTAAAAATCCAAAAAAAGCTTGACAAAACCGAAATAATATATTAGAATAACTTGCACAATAAAGCAGAGCAGGTTTGCTCTCACCTTCAGGGGAGACCCCTCGTTGGTCAATAGCTTGTTATTCGCAGGGGCAGTTTGCGCCTGTTTAAGCGTTGATTTTATGCGAGGTCAGGGTTTCCTGCCCTCGCTTTTTTCATTGTCAGAGCTTCGTATGAGGCTAACCAATTCAGGAGGTGCTTTAACATCAGCAGCAAAGAACAGCAAATCAATGAGGAAATCCGTGACAAAGAGGTAAGAGTTATCTCAAACGACGGTGAGCAGTTAGGCATTATGTCTCCTGCAGAGGCACTTAAACTTGCAGAGAGCAAGAATCTTGACCTTGTTAAGATTGCTCCCGCAGCAAAGCCGCCCGTTTGCAAAATTATGGATTACGGCAAGTTCCGCTTTGAAAAGGCAAAGAGAGAAAAAGAAGCCAAAAAGAATCAGAGAATTGTTGAAATCAAAGAAATCAGGCTTTCTCTCAACATCGATACGCATGATTTTGACACAAAGATAAACCATGCCCGCAAGTTCATTGGCTCCGGAGATAAGGTTAAGGTTTCCATCAGATTCAGAGGCAGAGAAATGGCTCACCCCGAGCTCGGTCTTACCATTATGAATCGCTGTGCGGAAGCTATGGCTGACTGCGCTGCCGTTGAAAAGCCTGCAAAGCTTGAAGGCAGACAGATGCTGATGTTCCTGGCTCCGAAAAGCTCTAAATAATGAGCTTCAACCCAAAAGTGTTTAATTTTAAGGAGGAAATAAACCATGCCCAAGATTAAGACTCACAGCGGCGCAAAGAAGCGCTTCAAGATTTCAAAAGGCGGCAAGCCCATGCGCGCCCATGCTTACAAGTCACACATTCTCAACAAAAAGAGCACAAAGCGCAAGAGAAATCTTCGCAAGACA
>JAFXJO010000076.1 GCA_017532185.1 Clostridia bacterium
CGAAGCAGGTCTCGGTTCATCCGTTATGGTTCATTCAAACTCCAATATCAAAGAGCCCGTCAAGCAGGGTATGTGGGGTATTTTCGAAGTTTTTGCAGACACAATGGTCGTTTGCACAATGACTGCTCTCGTTGTTCTCACTTCGGGAGTATTTGATGCAAAAACAGGCACGATTGCAGAGGGACTTACCGATGCAACACTCGTTGCGGGTGCATTCAACTCCGTATTCTCATGGGGCAACATAGGTCAGAGATTTGTTGCAATTGCAATGTTCCTCTTTACTTTCACAACCGTTCTCGGCTGGTCACACTACGGCTCAAAAGCTTGGGAATATCTCTTCGGCGCAAAAACAACAATCATCTTCAAAATCATACACGTTATCACCGTTATCTTCGGTGCGGTAATGACATCCTCACTTGCATGGGATATTTCAGATACGTTCAACGGTCTTATGATGATTCCCAACCTTATCGGCGTTGTTGTTCTTTTCCCGCTTGTTATGAAAATCACAAGAAACTATGTTAACCGCAAGATTAACATTAAAAACGAAAAACCCATTCTTTCTTTTGACCCTGAAATCCAGGCAGAAGCAGAAGCTAATCTCGCGGATGAATAAATAAAATCTTACAAAAAAAGTTCAAAGCTGTCTTCTGAAGTAAGTACAGCTTTGAACTTTTTTATTTTGATGTGTTTTCTACCAGAACATCTTGTTTTGTTCAACGTGACTTTGAATGACAGCCTCATTAATGCTTACTTGAATAAAAGCCTGATTATTCCATGGCTTAATTTTTACCTGAAACTTTTAACCCAGTTTATCAACGAGCCGCGATGCGTGTTTTCTCTTACTGTTCCAAGCATATATTCGGTTACCGGACCGTTATGGCGCATTTTTTCGAGAATTGCTTCCTGAAGCTCTTCAACCGTCATTTCCTCATAGGATTTATTGAGGTTTATAACTGTTTGTTCGGATTTCTCCATTGCCTGTATCTGCGGATTTTCAGGTTCTTTCTCAATTTTCACAGGCTCGGGAGCTTTTATCGTTTCTATCGGTTTTATCGGTGTTGAAAATTCAACCTCCAAGTCTGTCGGAATCCATATTTCGCCGCCGTTTGCAGGCACCCTGACCTGAATATATCCGTCATTAACCGTAACCTTTTCACCCGATAACGCGCCCGCACATTCTTTGGCATTTTGGCAAGGAAGCGTCATCACAACTTCATTATCGGAGTTGTTGACCGTAACAATCACCGATTTTCCGTCAAGCGTTCTTGAATAAGCAAAATGAGTTGTCTGCAACACAAGTTCTCTGTAATCGCCGTAACACAGAGCAGGCGTGCTGCGGCGGATTTTGCCCAGTGCCGCAATAATCTGCGTGCAGGGATTTTCATATACCGCATTTCTGTAATTATCAAAATCAAGCGCAGGACGCAAAGAATCATCAGAACCGCGTTCTTTTCTGCCCTCAATGCCGAATTCGGAGCCATAGTAAATTGACGGAATTCCGGGCAAAGTATAGAGCATAACGTGCACAGGCACAAAATGCGCCTTGTTGCGAAGCTTGGTATAAATGCGTTCAACATCGTGATTATCAACAAAGGTATAGAGTTTAAGACGGTTGCCCGTCATATCGCCGACATACTTGATTGTGTGGGCTATCTCAAAATAATTATGGTCGTTATGCGCAGAATAGAGAGCCTTGTGAAGCATATAGTTTGTTACGGAATGGAGAGTGCCGTCATTTGCCCAGCGAGAATAATTGCCGTGTATAACCTCGCCCATAAGCCAGAAATCAGGCTTCACCTCGTTGGCAACCTGACGCAGAGCCTTCATATAGTCAAAATCCATAACGTCTGCCGCATCAAGCCTGATTCCGTCAACGTCAAATTCTTTTACCCAGAAACGGATAACGTCGCAAATATAATCTCTTACGGCAGGGTTGCGCTGATTAAGCTTTGCGAGCAGATCGTAGCCGCCCCAATTATCGTATGAAAAGCCGTCGTTAAAGGAATTGTTGCCCCAAAAATTAACGTTGCAATACCAGTCTTTATATGCAGAATTCTCTCTGTTTTCTCTTATATCACGAAACGCAAAAAAATCTCTGCCCGTATGGTTGAACACGCCGTCAAAAATCACACGAATCCCCTGCCTGTGACATTCCGCCACAAAATTTTCCAGGTCATCGTTTGTTCCGAGTCGGCTGTCAAGTTTTTTATAGTCCGTTGTTTCGTAACCGTGACCGACGGATTCAAAAAGCGGGCCGATATAAAGCGCGCTGCATCCGATTTCTTTTATATGAGAAATCCAGGGCAACAACAAATTGAGTCTGTGCACAGGTTCACTGTAAGAATTAAGTTTCGGCGCACCTGTCATACCTAACGGGTATATATGATAAAATACAGCTTCGTCATACCATGCCATATTTTTTCCTCCTGAAAAAACGTTTTAAATAATAATATCATATAGTGAAATTATTTTCAATTTATCATAATATATTTTATAAAGACGCTTCACCGATGCACGGTGAAGCGTCTTTTCACTGTTAAGCCATCCTTTTAAGCGATTCGAGCGTAACCTCATATTTCGTTTGTTCGCCAGCGGTGAATCTTTCCAATTCCTCCATCATATAATAAGCCATTCTCTGCGGCTCTTTGCCTGTGCTGCCTGCGATATGCGGCGTAAGAATCGCATTCGGGCACCAAAAAAGAGGACTGATATACGGAAACACTTCGTTTTTGATAACGTCTGCAACAAACGTTATTGACGGATGCAGAAGCAACGATAACGCCAACGAATATTCGGCAACCTGCGCTCCCCTGCCTGTGTTTATAAACGTTGAGTGTTTTTTCATCTTTTTGAAAAGCTTACGGTTAAAAACATTTTCAAGCTCGGGTTTATTGGCAAGATGATTGCTTATAACATCGCATTCGCTGAAAAGCGTTTCCATATCAACAAGCTTTACGCCAAGCTCTTTTGCCGTTTCTTCGGACACAAACGGGTCACAGGCAAAAACCTCCGCATCAAGCTCTTTCAGCATTTCTGCAACCATCTTTCCGATTGCTCCAAGCCCGACAAGACCGACCTTGCAACCGAAATTACCGGTTGCTGAATTTGCAAAAGTATGCGAACGCAAAGGGAGAATGCGATAGCATTTTGCGGCCTGAAAATAGCCCTTTGCCGCAAGAGTTATCTGCGCGAAGGTATATTCCGCAACAGGTACCGCGTTTGCCGCAAAAGCGCTGAAAACCTTTACGCCGCTTTCAAGAAACGGTTCGGCAAAATACTGAACCGTTCCTGCCGAATAAAAAACAGCCTTGAGTTTCGGCATATATTTTGCAATTTCTTCTTTGGTGAAGCGAGGCATTCCCCAAGTTGAAAAAGCGACCTCACAGTCAGCGAGAAAATCTGCATTTTCTTCAAGATTCTTTTGGTTGATTTTTTGAGAAAGCTCACCGTATTCACCAAGCTTTTTCAAAACATCGGGCGTATATACTTTTGAAAACTGATTCTGATTTGTTCCGAAAAGTGCAATTTTCATTATAACCGCCGCCTTTGCATTATATCTGAAAACAAATATAACACATACCGCTGAAAAAAACAATAATAATCATTGTTTATACCGTCGGTTTATGATAAAATGGTAATATAATGAATATTGGAGTTGTAACAATGTCAAAAAGAAAAATCCGTTTCGGAATAGTCGGCACAGGCACTATAGCGCACCGTTTTGCAAACGCAATCAAAAACGTTGCCGATGCAGAGCTTGTTGCCGTTGCATCATGAACAAGAGAAAACGCTGAATTTTTCGGCGATGAATTCGGCATACCCGTTCGTTTTGACAGCTACGAAAAAATGGCGCAGTCCGACATTATTGACGCGGCATACATTGCCGTACCCCACTCAGGTCATATTGGTTGCTCCTGCCTGATGATGAGCAACGGAAAACACGTTCTCTGCGAAAAACCGATGGCAGTCAACTCTGCAGAAGCCGAAGAAATGTTCCGCTGTGCCAAAAAAAACAACGTTCTTCTTATGGAAGCTATGTGGGCAAGACTTGTTCCCGGAACATTGAAAATGCTTGAGCTTATCAAAAACGGTGTTCTCGGCGATATTCTCGGCGTTGAGGGCAAGTTTTGTTACACTATGGACGAAGATGAGATGGACCACCACGTTTTCAAAGTTGAAAACGGCGGAGGTTCCCTGCTTGACGTTGGCGTTTACGGGCTCAATTTTGCAGAATGGTATCTCGGCAAAGACGTTGCCGAAATCAACGCACAGTCGGATATTTTTAACGGAGTTGACAGTCACACCTGCGCTTTGCTGAAATATAAAAACGGAGCTATTGCCGATATCTCCAGCGCAATTCTTCTTCGCAAACCCAACGAAGGCTACGTTTACGGCACAAAAGGCTACGCCCATCTGCGCAGATTTTATGCACCGCAGGAAATTGAGATTTTTCTCAACAACGGCGAAACGCAGACCATACCCACCCCCTATGCAGGCAACGGTTTTGAAGAGCAGATTTCGCATTTCTGCGATTGCATTTGCAAGGGGCTGAAAGAAAGCCCGATTATCACCTCTGAGCAAACTCTTTATATAACGCGTCAGATGGATAAAATCAGAAAAACAACAGGTATTGTTTATCCCCAGGATTAAGAAAAAGCCTCATCTGTTCTGCCGAACAGATGAGGCTTCAACAATTATAAAACTGTTTTTGAAAAAATCATAAAAGAAGTAAGTATAATCAGAAATCCGAAATTAAAAGCAGAAAAAAGCCCAACGTAATATCCCGTTTTTCCCGGATTATGCTTAAGATATTCTCGGAAAGTTATCAGACTGGCGAGTGAAGCTATCAGAGTTCCGACACCGCCGATATTAACGCCCACAAGCAAATCGGTATAATTGTTTGTAAACTGCGACAAAAGAATTGCTGAGGGAACGTTGCTGATAAACTGGCACGATACAACGCTGAAAAGGAGCGTACTCTTCTCAAGAAGCATCGAAAACAAACTGCGCACAGCTTCGATTCTTGCCATATTGCCCGCAAAAACAAAAAAGAAAACAAAGGTAAAAAGCAGACCGTAATCAACCATCCGCAAAGCTTTTCTGTCAGCAAAGAAAAGCACTGAGGGAATAATGATGAGTCCTATCCAATAAGGTATACCTCTGAAAACAATAACAATCGCGAGAGCAAAAAGAACAAGATACAAAACCGTTCTCTTGGGGTCAAGATTTATTTTTTCATCAGATAAACAAAGCGGTTCAGGTTTCACAAAAACAATGCAGCAAACAGTTATTATAAAAACCGCAAGAATAAATTCGGGAGCCATAATCGCCATAAATCTGAGATTGGGAATCTGAAACTTTGTATAGAGATAAAGATTCTGCGGATTACCGAAAGGCGTGAGCATACCGCCGAGATTTGCCGCAATATTCTGCATTATAAAGGTGAAAGCCATATATTTTTCTTTGCCCGTTGAGGTCAGAACAAAATATCCGAGAGGCAAAAACGTGAGAAGCGCCATATCGTTTGCAATCAGCATAGAGCCGATAAAGGTGATATAAACAAGCGCCAGAATGCTCATTCTTGCATTTTTAAAAAGCTGAACAACCTTTCTTGCCAGCATATAGAAAAAGCTGATATTTTTAAGCGCGCAAACAACCGCAAGCACACAAAAAAGGCAGGTCAGCGTTTTGAAATCAAAATAGCCGATATATTCTTTATCAACAGGCACAATCAGGCTTGTTGCAACGGCGGCAACGAAAGCAATGCACATAACCGCATTCTTTTTAATTAAGTCTGTGCAATTATCCAAAACGGAACGAGATTTGATGATTTTTTCCATTTGTCTGATTCCTTTTAAATTAAAATTCACTAATCAAAAACCAACAAATTCTATCATATTCCGCACACTAAAACAATCAACAAAATAAACAAAATAATCCGAACTTTTCACCGCAAAATGAAAAGTTCGGATTAAATCATATTAAGATTAAATTAAAAATTATAATCAGGCTTGACGGGCTTACCTGTTTTTGCCGATTCAACAATAGCAAGGCAGACTGCAACTGTTTTTGCGCCCTCTCTTGCATCTGTTACAACGGGTTTATCGTTAATAATCGCGTCTGCGAAAACGTCAAACTCTCTTGCAGCGTTATGATTATTGACCTCAATATCAATTATCTGAGGCTCTTTGATTACCACACCCTCTTCATCGGTGGTGAAAAGAGTCATTGTGGGCGAAGTGTTATCGCAGATAAGAGTGCCCTTTGTGCCGTAGATAACGGTTCGCATTGTGTAATCACGCTTGCATCCTGTTGAAACAAAAACCTTACCCATAAGATTTTCATCAAATTTCATAACGGCGATTGTTGCATCATCATAATCAACCATCGGAAGAAGCTTATGTGTGCCGTAAGCAAAAACTTCCTGCGGGTCGCCTGCAAGCCATCTCAAGAGGTCAACAGCGTGGCAACCGCCGCCGATAACGCCGTGGCGCTTGGGGTCTGCTCGCCATTCATCGCAAAGCTTCATATAATCGTGAGCATATTCGGATTCAACAAAATAAAGCTCGCCGAGTGTGCCTGATTCAATAATTTCTTTAGCCTTTTCAAAAGCAGGTGTAAAGCGGCAAATCTGACCGACCATAAACTTTGCATCAGACTCATCTTCAGCCTTGATAATTTCCTCAATATCTTCACGGGTGAGAGCAAGAGGCTTTTCGCAAAGCACGTTTTTGCCTGCACGCAGAAAATCGCAAGAAACTTTTTTATGCTGCTGGTCAGGAATTGCAACGGTTACAACGTTGATGTTTTCATCGTTAATCAAATCCTTATAATCTCTGACCCATTTCTCTTCGGGAATATTATATCTTTCGCCTGCAAAGCGGAGATTTTCTTCATTACAGTCACAAATCGCGGCTATTTCAGCGCCGTAGCTCATTGCGCCCTCAACGTGGCTCATACCGAACTTCATACCGATATTTGCAACAACAAGTTTTTTATCCATGGAATCCCCTTTTCTCAAATTGATAACGATATCTTACTACAAAACCAAGATGCAGTCAATAAGCATTCGGCGAGATTTTTTCATCCTCTTGAAATGTTATTTCTTATATGATAATATAGTTCCATCACGCAAAGGGGAAAATGAATTTATGCTGTTTAAAGAAACAACTGTCTCGGGGATTCCCGTTAAAAACAGAATAATGCGCAGCGCAACTCACGACGGCCTTGCCGATGAAAACGGCGCGCCGAGCGACAGACTGATAAAGAAATATGAACATCTCGCAAAAAATGAAATCGGCTGCATCATAACAGGTTATGCCGCCGTAAGCAAAAACGGAGTTTCGCCCTACCCGAGAATGATGAAAATTTTCGACGACGGTGTTATTGAAAAATACAAGGAGCTTACCGATGCCGTTCATAAAAACGGCTCTCCGGTTATTCTGCAGATTGCACATTGCGGCAGACAAACCTCATCAAAAGCCATCGGATTGCAGAAAGTTGCGCCCTCAAACGTGCTCCACACATTCTATCCCGATAAAGCAAAAAAACTCACAGAAAGCGAAATTTACGGTATCATAGACGATTTTGTTTCAGCTTCTGTAAGAGCTGAAAAAGCAGGTTTTGACGGTGTTCAGCTTCACGGAGGTCACGGTTATCTGCTTCACGATTTTCTTTCACCCTACGGCAACAGAAGAAAAGATAACTGGGGCGGAAGCCTTGAAAACAGATGCAGAATAGTTGAGCTGATTATCAAAGGCATCAAAGAAAAAACCAATCTTCCCGTATGGATTAAGCTCAGCGCAGAGGATAACCGCAAAGGCGGAATGAACATCGAAACTTCCGTTGAGATTTGCAAAATACTTGAAGCGGCAGGCTGCGACGCAATCGAGGTTTCGTGCGGCACGGTGCAGGATGGTATGAACACGATGAGAAGCGATCTTATGCCGATGGACGCAGTTTTCAAATACCGCGAACCCTGCGCCTCATTTCCGAAGTTTCTCAACAAAATCGCTCTGCCGGCAGCAAATCTTATAAATCCGCTTATAAAACAGCCGAAGCCGCTTGAAAACTTCAACGTTGAAAACGCGGCGATAATCAAAAAGAGCGTATCGATTCCCGTAATCGTTGTTGGCGGTATACATAAAGTCAGCGATATGGAAAATATCCTTTCGCAAAACAAAGCCGATTTTGTTTCAATGTGCAGACCGTTCATCTGCGAGCCCGACCTTGCGAAAAAGCTTGCAGGCGGTCAGCAGGAAGCAAAATGCATTATGTGCAACTATTGGGTCTGGTAATTGAAAAAGAACCCACAAGATGCCTTTACGGCAGGGTAAAATAGCAAAAACTCCTGCATCATTTTTGGGTGATGCAGGAGTTTTTTATTTAATACGCGTATCTGAACAAAACAATCATAAACGATTTAAAGTTGAACAGAATATCGTGAATACGTACTTCGAAGAAATTATTAAACGCATTTCTGAAATATTCTTTAAAGCTTTCGGTATTCACGCTGTTTTTAACTTCAATCTTAACCTGGGTTGAAGCCTTAATATCGTTTCCGAGCGAGTCCTTACCGTAATAAACAATCATCACGGTGCACTTACCCTTTGAAACCGCAGTAATATTACCGTGGCTGTCAACCGTTGCAACGGACGGGTCGCTTGAAGACCATACCTTTCTTGTTGCTTCAAAATTGCTGAAACCAAGCACTCTGCTCGTTTCGCCTGCATTCAAAGTAACTTTTGCTTTGGCAACAACTTCAGGGAAATAATACCTTGCATATATAACTATATTCTGAGGCACCAAGGTATAACTCTCCCATTCGGCAATAAAGCCTTCTTTCTTAGGCACAGCAGGCTCGTTCAGTTTTTCCGTATCCATTGTGAATGAACGGATTGCAACGGTTTTTCCGTCCGCTTTAAAGGTTGCCGTATAATAAATGGGGTCGCAGATTGCATAAACACTCTCATCTTTATACGAAAACGTGATTTCGGGCCATTCAACTCTGTAACCTTTGATTTCGGGAACCTTCGGAAGAATAATATCCTTGACATCGGTTTCAATTGTATAATAGCAAACCGAAACCAGTTCAGACCTGACATAGAACGAAAGCGCATATTTGACAGGCACGTAGACTTCGTTAACCGTAATGTTGCCTATTTTGCCTTCCCAGCTTTCCCATTCAGCAGAATAATGTTCCTTTGCAGGCAGAGTGATTGCGGGAGCAACTATTGAACCGACTGTTTCAATATTATAATTCTGGGTTTTAACCGTTTTACCGTTTGAAACAAACTTTATGGTATACGTTATCGGAACAAATCTGCCGTTAACGGTCAGGTTGCAAGCCTGAATATCCTGCTGATTCCAAACAACGTTATAATGCGGTTTTATATTGCCCTGCGGATAATCAAGCGTTTCGTCCTCAACGGTGAACGTATCCGTTCCGATAATCTTGCCGTCGCACATAAAGGTCGCGGTATAAACAATAGGTGAATATGAGCATTCAACCGTTATATCTGCCGCAACAATTCGGAAATTGTTCCACTTGCCGGAATAACCCGTTTTTGAGGGTATCTGCGGAAGCTCCACGCTTTCTGCAGACGTTTCAACCGTAAACTTCTGCGAAGAAATCAGTTTGCCTTCGCAGCAGAAAGAAATTGTGTATTCCGTTGCAACGTAAATTTCGTTGACCGTTATGTTGCCTGTTTTGCCTTCCCAGCTTTCCCATTGCGAATGATATCCGTTTCTGTAAGGAAGCGAGAATTCGGGCGCGGTAATTGATTCAAAGGTTTCAACGGTATATTTCTGTGTTTTAACAACTTTACCGTTTGAAACAAACTCAACCGTATATTCTGCAGGAACGTATCTGCCGTTGACGGTTATATTCTCGGCAACAATTTTGTGTTCATCCCAAGCCCAGACGTAATGCTCTTTGCTTTCAATCTCAGGATAATCAAGAGAGCTGTCTTCAACGGTGAACTCATCCGTTCCGATAACAACGCCCTCTTCGGTAAAGGTTGCAAGGTAAACTATGGGAGTATAAGAGCAATGAACCGTTATATCCTCAAGGCTGAGTTCAAAATCGTTCCATTTGCCTGTATATCCCGCTTTTTCGGGAACATCAGGCAAGACCACGTCGCCTTTCCGGGTTTCAACAGTATATTTATCAGTTGAAACAAGCTCGTTTCCGCAGTAATAACTGATTGTATATTCAACAGGCACATATCTGCCTTCAACCGTTATATCTCCCGACGTCATATCATGTTCATCCCATACCCATTCATAATAAGGCTTGGATTCGATTACGGGATAATCAAGACTTTCATCGTCGGGGAAGAATTCGTCGGTACCGATAACCTCACCGTTATGCATAAACGTTGCAGTGAAGATATAGCTGATACCGATTTCGTCTATGCCGATATTCAGTTCAACGTCTTCCCATTTCTCGTTATAAGTATCAGGCTGACTGTAAGAAATTGAAAGCGGCACTTTCATCGGATTTGCACCTTCGGCAACAGAAAAACGCAAAGTGAAAAGCAAACCGTTATCAGAAACGTTTTCGGTGTGGTTCCACAGCACCTTAAAGCTACCGTCTTTTGTGCCGATATTATCAACAA
>JAFXJO010000077.1 GCA_017532185.1 Clostridia bacterium
CTTTTCGCTTGAAGAAGGCGGTGTGCTTTCTGTTATTGGTTCCTCGGGAAGCGGAAAAACAACGCTTCTGCGTTGCATAACTTCTCTCGAAACCGCTGACGAAGGTCAGATTACCGTTAACGGCAACGTTGTTTTTGACAGTGAGAACCAGCATAAGTTTACAAAAGAAGAAATCCGCAAAAACCGTCTTTCCGTAGGTCTTGTTTTCCAGTCCTTCAACCTCTTTCCGCAATACAGCGTTATTGACAACATAACTCTTGCGGTCAAGCTTCAGGCGAAGAACAGAGAGGATTACAAGGCAAACAAGAAGCAGATTCTTGCAGAGATTGAAGAGCAGGGAATGGAGCTTCTTCGAAAAGTTGGCCTTGAAGGCAAGAGGGATGCATATCCCTGTGAGCTTTCGGGCGGTCAGCAGCAGAGAGTTTCGATAGCGAGAGCGCTTGCGATGAAGCCTGATATTCTTTTCTTTGACGAACCCACTTCCGCGCTCGACCCTGAGTTGACGGGCGAAATTCTCAAGGTTATCAAAGGTCTTGCGGCGGATAATATGACGATGGTTATCGTTACTCACGAGATGGCGTTTGCACGAGACGTTTCGGATGAAATAATCTTTATGGACGGCGGTGTTATTGTTGAACACGGTTCGCCCGAAGAGGTTATTATGAATCCGAAAAACGAGAGAACAAAGGCGTTTTTAAGCAGATTTCAGCAATAAATAAATTAAGCGCAGCGGTTATTCAATCCGCTGCGCTTTTGAATTTTTAATAGCAAAGTGTATCTGTTTCCATATAACGTACGCCCATATCATAGAGCATTTTTGCATCTTCGATTGTATTGACTGTCCAGAATGAAAGCCCGATGCCGTTATCAACTGCAAGCTTTATGCTGGCGATATCGTTCGCCGCAAGGTTGGGCGAAAGCCAGGTGTTGCCGAGTTCTTTTGCTTCGGCTATGTTCTTTTCGTCAATCTTATCAATGAGATACCAGAGTTCAATATCCTTGTTGAGCGCTCTGATTGCCTTAAGCTGCTCGAGGTCAAAGGAGATGATGATGGATTGCTCTGTGAGACCCTTTGCTTCAACCGCATCAAGGATTGTATAGAGCATATCGTAGTTTTCTGTTTTGATTTCAATCTGGGGCCTTGTTTTTGAACCTACGAAAACGTCAAGATATTCTTCAAGCGTGGGCATACCGAGATTTTCGTAAGCCCAGAAATTTGAGCCGTTTTTAAAGCGGAGCTGTCTTACCTCTTCAAGAGTCATATCTTCAACTGCGCCCAACTGGCAGAAACGTCCGTTAACATCGCCGTTATGAAGAAGAACCCAATGACCGTCTTTGGTGAGTCTGATATCACATTCTGCCGAATAGAAGCCCAGCTCAACAGCCTTTTCATAAGCAGGGAGAGAGTTTTCAGGCGCAACGGCGGTGATGCCTCTGTGAGCTGTGAGATAGATGGGATCGCTTTCGCTGCCAACGTTGTTTTCGCTGAGCGAAATCAGCTCCTTCGGCTGATTGAAAATCTTTGCAATGTGAACAAAAGGAAGAAACGGACACATAAAAACAGGAACGAGAATGCTTGAGATAATCTTATTGATAAACGTCATTTTTGCACAACCCTTTTATAAATTTTCGTAATAAACGGGAGGTCTTCAACCGAAGCCTCCCGAATTATTAATTATTTTGTTTTATTTTGCTGCAACAGCCTCTTTAGCTTCTTTTTCAGCAGCTTTCTTTGCTTCGATAGCATCGAGAGCGTCATTCATTATCTTGCGGATTTCTTCTTTGGAAGTTCCTTTTTCAACAAGCTCAAAATACTCGTCTGCAGGGATACCGCCAACAAAGCACGGCTTATATTTAACAGGAGTGCCTTTCTTAGCAATAACGATGTTAAGAACAAGAAGAGCGATGAGAGCTGCGATATAAACAAAGATACCTACGCCGATTTTGCCTGTGAACATTTCGGGAAAAACCTTTGTTGCGTTTGATGAGAACACAGAGAAGAAAATGAGGGAAGCAACAGAGAAAACGATTGCGATGCTGTTGAGAATGATGTTTCTGATGTTACCTTTGGGTCCGCAAGCGGCAACGAGAGCGAAAAGGCTCACGAGAACAAACACAAGTGAAAGAGCCAAAGTCAGAAGAGCACCTGCATAACCGATGAACACGCCGCTGAGAGTGGCGTTGCCGAACATTGCAAACAGACCGTCAAAATCAAGACCGGAGAAAACGTTGATAAGAGTTATCAGGTTAACCGATCCGCCGATTTCGCCTTTGAAGGGAATGTTTGTGAATTTAACGCTGCAGAGAGGAATCAAAAGCGCAACAACGGGAAGAAGCGAAAGAACGATTCTTGCAACTGTAAGCTTTGAACCTACAAAAGATGCTTTTAATCTGTCTATTCTTTTCTGAAGTTTAGCGTGCTCTGCTTCTGCAGCATCAGCTTCATCGAGAAGCTTATCTTCAAGTCCGTAATAAACAAGGTTTACGCCGCAACCGGGGCAGTTGGGACGCCAATCGAATAATGTAAGTTTGCGACCGCACTTAGGACATTTTGCCATAATGCTTTCCTCCATATTAAGAGTTTTTACAGTATATAAAATTTTAACATAATAAAGGGTTTAAATCAATAGTTAAGAATGACTAAAAAGAATGGTAAAAATTCGGCAATATGACCATTAAATGCAGCATTTTAAATGAGGCCACCGTCTGCGGTTATTACCTGAGCAGTTATATATGCGGAGTCTTTGCCGGCAAGAAATGAAACAATGCCTGCTATTTCTTCGGGTGTGCCGAACCTGCCCATAGGGATTTCGTTTGCAAAATCAGCCTTATCTGCATCAGAAAGGTTATTATTCATCTTTGTGTCAATTGCGCCGGGCGCGATGCAGTTGACCCTGATTCCGCTGGGAGCAAGTTCTCTTGCAAGAGCTTTTGAAAAACCGATAACTGCCGCTTTTGTTGCGGAATAAACCGTTTCGCACGATGCTCCGCAAACGCCCCACATTGACGAAACATTGATAACAGCGCCGCTTTTTTGGCTTACCATATATGGAACGGCAAACTTGCAGCAGTTATAAACACTTTTAAAATTAACCGCACAGATGCGGTCAAATTCTTCTTCGGAGATATCCGTAAAAAGCTTTTGCTGAGCCATACCGGCGTTGTTGACAAGCACAGAAACGCCCCCGAAATATTCGGCGGCGTCTGTGAAAATATTTTTAACCTGTTCATAATCGGCAACGTCTGCTTTATAAAGCCTGTAGTTTGCCCCGAGCTTTCTAAGCTCACTGCCGAGTTCTGCGGCGCTCTGTTCATCGGTGTTGTAGCAAGCGGCAATATCAAAGCCGTCTGATGCAAGGCGAAGCGCAATTGCTCTGCCGATACCGCCCGAAGCGCCTGTGATTAAAGCACATTTTTTCATGGTTTAAATTACATATCAATGAATGCGGACATGTTGATAAGACCTGAGGGGATAACAAACTTGGAAGCATCGGCTTTATCGGAAAGCTCAACGATTTCCCAGATGTTTACGTCTTCGCCTGAAATCATTTCGGTTCTTACAACGTTTCCGTTTGCATCGTAGTAGTTTTTGTTTGTTGTTTTACCGTCTTTGGATTCAAAAACGTCGCAGGAATAGGTTTTGCCGTTAAGAGTGACGTTATATGATGCCTTGTAAACGTTATCGTCTGCAAGATCTGCACTTTCGAGAGCTTCGTTGAACATATCGGGGTTAAACATCTCGCTTGCCATTTCTTCGGGCATCTCATAATATACCTTCATTGAAGGCATAATCATATAGCATTTGCCGCCCTTATAAAGAATGCTGCCCTTGATGGGTTTGCCTGTTTCGTCAAAGGGAGCAACAACCTCGATGAGCATATCGTTACCGCTTCTTATCCAGCTCATGGGAGTTTCGATTGTGCTGCCGTCAACGGTGCTGAGAACGTTAACCTTGAAAGTGAAGCTTTGCTTTTCGAAAATATCCTTATACTGTTCGGAATCGCCGCGGTCAGGTCTGCCTTTATCGTTGAGCTTTACTTCTGTTTTGACAAATTTGCTTTCGGGAACGATACCGTCATAAAGCTTAAGACCTTCGGTTCCTTCTTTTTCATAGAAGGCGTCGGGATTTTTCAGATATTCCTCATAGAGATCTTCGATTTTATCAACGTCTTCTATCGGTGTATCGGCAGGCATACCAACAACGTTTTCTTTGTCAACTTTTGTAACGTTGTTGCCGTTGGCGTCTGTATATTCATAATAAACATCGCCGTTTTCGTTTGTCTTGGTAACAATTTCAACAATGTTGCCTGCATCGTCGCGCGTATAGAGTTTGGTTTCCGGAACGGTAACGTTATCGGAAGAGCCGGGCTCGGTTGCTTTTGTTGTTTCTGCTTCTTCAAGCTTACCGCAGGCAGCAAAAGCAAAAACGGTTGAAAAAGCGGCAAGTATCGCAAGAGTCTTTTTAATCATAATATATGTTTCCTCCGTGTGAAGCCGCACACCCTGCGGCTTATGATAAATCGAACGGTATTGCCGTTCACAATATATAGAATAACGGATTATGAGAATAAAATCAAGTGCAGAATAATAATTATTGATAGAGAATTTGTAAAGCTTTTATGGCTAAATTGTGACCGAGGAAAAATAAAAGCAAAAAATCTGAAAAACATCTTGCAAAATTTATTTTTATATCATATAATATCTTGCGGAATTTAATATTTGCTGATATGGCTCAGTTGGTAGAGCAGCGCATTCGTAATGCGCAGGTCGTCGGTTCGAGTCCGACTATCAGCTCCAGAAAACAGCTTGCTTCGGCAGGCTGTTTTTTGTTGCAGAAAACCCCGATGCTCAATGAACATCGGGGTTTGGATATTGCGGTTTTATTATTCGATTTCACTGTTTACAGCTTTATCGAAGAGAGCTTCAACTTCCTTCGAGGGCTTTTTGTCAATAAGTGAAACAACGATTGCTGCACCTGCACCTGCAATGAAGCCGGGAAGAAGTTCGTAAATGCCTGTTGATGCTGAAAGGAATACCATCCAGAGAACATCAACAACTGCGCCGCAAACAACGCCTGCGATAGCACCTTTGTATGTGAATCTCTTCCAGAAGAGTGAGAGGATAATAACGGGACCGAAAGCTGAACCGAATCCGCCCCAAGCGTTATCAACCATATTCATAATTGCGCCTGCGCTGCCTTCTGCATTTTCAAGGCCGGCCTTGGCGATAAAGAAGGCAACAACTGCAATTATAAGAACAACGATTCTGCCGATCCAAAGGGTTTCTTTATCAGAAGCCTTTTTGCGGAAAACGGGCTTATAGATATCGCTTGTGAATGATGATGAAGCAACGAGAAGCTGTGAGTCAGCTGTGCTCATTGCAGCAGCGACGATAGCTGAAAGAAGGAGACCTGCGATGAATAACAGTATGCCGTTTCCGCTGAATATATCCTGAACAAGAGTTATGAAAACGAGGTCTGTTGCTTTGTTTACAACAAGCTCTCTTGTGGGACCGAAAGCTCTGGCGAGGAGAGCAAAGGCAATAGCTGCGCCAAGAGTAAGAACAACCCAAACGATACCGATTGTTGCTGATTTCTTAAGAACCTTTGAGTTCTTTGTTGACATAAATCTTACGATGATGTGGGGCATACCGAAGTAGCCGAGACCCCAAGCGAGACCTGATGCGATTTCCTGCCAAGATGCAGTGAAAGGATTAGAGTTGAAAACGTTTTCTTCGCCGTCAACCATAAGGGATACGTCAAGCATTGAAAGGTCAACGTTTTTAACAACAAGAAGGACAATGGGAACTGCGAGAAGAGCAACAAGCATCATAAGACCCTGGAAGAAGTCTGTCCAGCAAACAGCCTTGAAACCGCCGAGGAATGTGTAAAGAATAATGATGACTGCAAAAAGAAGAAGAGCATACATCTGGTTTTCAGGTTTTGCAAGTGCAGGGATAACCATACCGAAAACCTTCGTGCCTGCAACGAAGCTTGATGCAACGTAAACTGTGAAGAAAACAAGAAAAACAATTGCGCTGATTATCTGAAGCGCAGGGCTCTTTGTGAGAAAACGGTTTGAAAGATATTGAGGAACGGTGATTGAATCGTTTGCAGCCTGTGAGAATTTGCGGAGTCTGCGTGCAACGAAAATCCAGTTGGCTGCCGTGCCGAGAGCAAGGCCGATGCCTATCCAAACCTGACCCATACCTGCGGCAAGGATACTGCCGGGGAAGCCCATAAGGAGCCAGCCACTCATATCCGATGCCTGTGCGCTTAATGCTGTAACCCAGGGACCCATTGAACGTCCGCCGAGGAAATAGTCTTTTTCGCCCGAGCCTTTTGACTTGAAAAAGAAGAAAAGACCGATGCCGAGAATTGCTACGAAATAGAGTATGAATGCTAAAAGTTGCATATTCATAATATTATCTTCCTTTCAGAATTTTTCAAAGTAATGACTATATTAACAAATAATTACAACATATGCAATACCGACTGAATTTTAGAATAAAGTTTATACTTAAAAACGAAAAAACAAAAAAACGCCTTGATACACAAGGCGTTTTTATAATTATTTAGTTTGAACAAAAATTTCTATGCAAAAAAGAGTTTTAACTGTTTAAAGTTTTAAAACCGTTAAGGAACATCGGCAGAAGGAATTGCGAATAATTGCAAAGCGAATAGTTTCCGTTGCAAATGCACCAGTCATAAAGAAGCGCTCTTTCAAAAAGAGCATAAGCTTTCAGAATTTCGTTTGTGGAAACATCGGAACGGAGCTGGCCGTTTTGTTGGCCGTGAATGATAACCTTGCGAAGAAGTTTGAAATATGTTCTGTTATTATCAAGCAGATGTTTATCGCCTGTTGTTACGAGCTGTGTTGAATACATTCTTGCAAGCAAATCGAGGGAAATTCTGTTTTCAATCATAAAAAACAGTTCTTTGTTGAGCATAAGAAGGGTCTGGTAAGCGTCGCCGTCAAGATCGATTTCGCTTTCGAGAAGCTCGTATTTATCATCAAAAAGATAAGATAATGTTGAGAGAAGAGCGTCTTTGCCGTTGAAATGGTGATAGAAAGTGCCTTTTGACGTTTCGGAGCGTTCAACTATGTCTTCGATTGTTGTGCTTTCGTAGCCGCTTTCGTAGAATAACTCCCAAGCGGCGTTGATGATTTTCATTCTTGTGTTTCTTGAATCTTTTCTCGGCATAAAATGCACCTCCTGCCGTTTGTGTGATTATATCACAAAAGGAAAATTAAATCAATCAGAAAAGTTAAAACCAACTTGTTATGAATATTTCGAGACCGATGAAAATGAGAATTGCACCTCCCAGAATACCTGCTTTACCCGTGAGTTTAGTGCCTGCTTTTTTGCCGATGGCAATGCCTGCAAAGCAGATGAAAAACGTTACGATACCGATGAGAAGGCAGGCAACGAGAGCCTGAACAAAGTTATGGTCTGCGATTGTGAATCCTACGGAGAGGGCGTCGATTGACGTTGCGATGCCCTGCACGATGAGCGCTGAAAAACCGACTGCGGGTTTTTCGGCACAGGAATCCTTACACCTGATTCCGTCATAAAGCATATTGCCGCCTATGTAACAAAGAAGAATAAGCGCAATCCACGGAATGAACTTTTCAAATGCCGAAAAATACTGTGCAACCGTTGAAACACATATCCAGCCAACCATAGGCATTGCGAACTGAAAAAGCGAAAAAATTCCTGCAACGCCGAGCATTTTAGGCGTTTTCATTTTTGATTCGTTAAGACCGTTTGCCAAAGAAACCGAGAAAGCGTCCATGGCAAGGCCGATACCGAGCAGAATGCTGTTAAAGAAAAATGAAAAACCGAACATTTTATTTCCTCCGAGCATAAAAAAATCCAAGCACGGCGAACCGTACTCGGCGTCTGAAAAAAGCAAAAAGACTCCATGCACAGCCGCGCGGCTTTACATGAGTCTCGCAAATTAAAACAAGCCAGACCGCAAGGTCAGTATGTTGACTTGTTACGCATAGGGCGCTTGCTACTCCCTCATATTTTTTACAATATACCACATAAGGAGGGCAGGTGTCAAGCGTTTCGGGCAAAGGTTTTGAGAGGCGGGTGCGTTTTGGTGTTAGTCACAAAATAATCAGACAAATTTCTGCTAAATTTTATAGTCAAAAGTATTGCAATAAAAATTAATTATATAGTATAATGTTTAAGGTAGTTTTATCATCAGGCAGTTTTGCCTCGGTCATATATTAAGGAGGACGTTTTCTTATGAAAAAAGTAGGAATCATCATGGGCAGTGACAGCGATCTGCCCGTTGTTGAGAAAGCCATTTCAACACTCAAGGAATACGGTGTGCCCTATGAGGTTCACGTTTATTCTGCTCACAGAACTCCCGAGCAGTCAAAGGCTTTTTCACAGTCCGCTATCGATAACGGCTTCGGCGCAATTATCGCAGCCGCAGGTAAAGCAGCTCACCTTGCAGGCGCAGTTGCGGCAAACACAACTCTGCCTGTTATCGGCATTCCCGTAAAAGCATCAACGCTTGACGGTCTTGACGCTCTTCTCTCAACCGTTCAGATGCCTGCCGGCATTCCCGTTGCAACGGTTGCTATTGACGGTGCGGTCAATGCCGCTTTGCTGGCAATACAGATTCTTGCGGTTTCCGATGCGGAGCTTGCAAAGAAGCTTGCTGATGCAAGAGCAGCAGCAACAGAAAAAGTTCTTGCCGCAAACAAGAAGATAGAAGAACAGTTCAACAACTAATTTTCCGGAGGTACCCCTATGGGAGGATTTTTTGGCGCAACGTCAAAGCGTGACGTTGTTCTGGACGTATTTTTCGGCGTCGATTATCATTCACATCTCGGCACTCGCCGCGGCGGTATGGCTGCGGTTGACGAAAGCAAAGGCTTTCAGAGAGATATCCATAATATTGAGAATGCACCGTTCCGCACAAAGTTTGCGGGCATAGTTGATGAAATGCACGGCAACGCCTGCATCGGCTGTATCAGCGACAGCGACCCTCAGCCTCTCATCATTCGCTCCAGTCTCGGCGTTTATGCAATCTCAACCATCAGTTGCATAAATAATGCCGACGAGCTTGTGCAGCAGTTTCTTTCTTTCAGCGGCGGTCATTTCAATGCTATGACCTCCGGCAAAATCAATGCCACCGAGCTTGTTGCCGCGCTCATCAATCAGAAGAGCGATTTTGTTGAAGGCATCAAGTTTGCTCAGGATAAGGTGGAGGGTTCGCTCTCTGTGCTTATTCTTAAGGAAGACGGCTCTCTGCTTGCTGCAAGAGATAAGTTCGGACGTCTGCCTGTTATTATCGGCAAGGATGAGAACGGTCACAGCGTTTCGTTTGAATCGTTCGCTTTTGAAAAGCTCGGTTACGAATTCACAAAGGAACTCGGTCCCGGTGAAATCGTCAGACTTACTCCTGACGGAATTGAAACTCTCTCCAAACCTCATAAAAAAATGCGTATCTGCGCTTTTCTCTGGACTTATTACGGCTATCCCAACTCAACTTATGAAGGCATTAACGTTGAGGTTATGCGTAACAGAAACGGCGAGATTATGGCGAGAGACGAAGCGGCAACACGCCCCGAAGGTATTGACCTTGTCAGCGGCGTTCCCGATTCGGGTGTTGCTCATGCGCTTGGATATTCAAACGGAAGCCATATTAATTATGCAAGACCGTTTGTTAAATATACTCCCACCTGGCCCAGAAGCTTTATGCCCACAAACCAGCTTGAACGCAACAAGGTTGCAAAGATGAAACTTGTTCCCGTTCATGATAATATTCAGGATAAAAATATGTTGCTGGTTGATGACAGCATCGTAAGAGGCACTCAGCTTCAGGGAACGGTTGATTTCCTTTACAGCAACGGCGCAAAGGCGGTTCATATGCGTTCGGCTTGTCCGCCCATTATGTACGGCTGTAAATACCTCAACTTCTCAAGAAACACTTCGGATGATGATCTCATTGCAAGAAGAGTTATTCACGAACTTGAAGGTGCAGAGGGAGATAAATATATCGATGAATATGCGGATGCTTCAACCGAAAGAGGTAAGAAGCTTCTTGCGACAATCTGCGAAAAATTCAAATTCGCCTCTCTCGGTTATCAGAGCATAAACGGTCTTATCGAGGCAATCGGATTGCCCGAGGATTGCGTTTGCACTTATTGCTGGACAGGCAAAGAATAATCAATAAATAATTATGTGATTCAACACAGGAGGAATAAATCATGGAAAAAAGCTTCAGCGAAAGCTACGCAGCAGCAGGCGTTGATATTACAGCCGGCTACAAAGCGGTAGAACTTATGAAAACTCATATCAAGAGAACTCTCACTGCAGGCGCTATGTCCGATATCGGCGGTTTCGGCGGTCTTTTTGAGCTTGACCTTACAGGTATCTCAAAGCCCGTTCTCGTCAGCGGCACAGACGGCGTTGGCACAAAGTTAAAGCTTGCTTTCATTATGGATAAGCACGATACTGTTGGTATCGACTGCGTTGCGATGTGCGCAAACGATATTATTTGCTGCGGCGCAAAGCCCCTGCTTTTCCTTGACTATATTGCTTGCGGCAAAAACGTTCCCGAAAGAATTGCCGAAATCGTTTCAGGTATTGCTGAAGGCTGCGTTCAGTCCAATGCTGCTCTCATCGGCGGCGAAACAGCAGAAATGCCCGGCTTCTATCCCGTTGACGAATATGACCTTGCAGGCTTCTGCGTAGGCGTTGTTGATAAGGATAAGGTTCTTGATAACACAAAGATCAAGGCAGGCGACGTTGTTATTGCCCTTCCCTCAAGCGGTGTTCATTCAAACGGCTTCTCACTTGTTCGTAAGGTGTTTGACGTTGAAAACGCTGATATCAAAACTCCCGTTGCAGAGCTTGGCGGCAAGTCCGTAGGCGAAACTCTTCTCACTCCCACAAAGATTTACGTTAAGCCCATGACTGCTCTTTTTGAAGAAGTTACGGTTAAGGCTGTTTCCCATATCACAGGCGGCGGCTTCTATGAAAACATTCCGAGAAGCCTTCCCGACGGCTTCGGCGCAAAGATTGATAAGTCTGCACTCCGCATTCTTCCCATCTTTGAGCTTATCGCAAAAACAGGCAACATTCCCGAGAGAGATATGTTCAACACATTCAACATGGGTGTTGGCATGAGCATCGTTGTTGCTGCAGAAGATGCAGAAAAGACTCTTGAAGTTCTTAAGGCTAACGGTGAAGACGCTTACGTTATGGGCGAAATCATCGAGTCAGAAGAAAAGGTTGTTATTTGCTAAACTAAAAGGAGATAATCCCATGGTCAGAAAAGCCAGAATCGCCGTTCTTGTTTCCGGCGGCGGAACAAATCTGCAGGCGCTTATCGACGCTCAGAAGAGTGGCATTATTGCAAACGGTGAGATTACGCTTGTTATTTCAAACAAAGAGGGCGCTTATGCTCTTGAAAGAGCGGCGAATGCCGGCATAAAGACCGAAACGGTTATAAAAAAAGAAACCCCCGATTTCGAGGGCAGACTTATTGAGCTTCTTGAAGCAAACGGCACGGACGTTATCGTGCTGGCAGGCTTTATGAGCATTCTGAGCGAGAGATTCACTTCTCATTTTGAGAAGAGAATTCTCAACGTTCATCCTTCGCTGATTCCCTCATTCTGCGGCGAAGGATTTTACGGCTTGCGCGTTCACCAAGCGGCGCTTGATTACGGCGTTAAGGTGACGGGCGCAACCGTTCACTTTGTTAATGAAATTCCCGACGGCGGACAGATTATAATGCAGAAGGCGGTTGAAATTCAGCCCGGCGATACTCCCGAAACTCTTCAAAAGAGAGTTATGGAGCAGGCGGAATGGATTATCCTTCCTCTTTCGGTTGAAAAAGTCTGCAAAGAAATTACGGAGGGCTGATAATTTATGAAGGTACTTGTTGTTGGCGGCGGCGGACGCGAGCACGCCATCATTAAAAAGTTAAAAGAAAACAAAGAAATCGAAAAGATATATGCACTCCCCGGCAACGGCGGCATTGCCGCTGATGCAGAGTGTGTTGCAATCGGTGCAAAAGATATTGACGGTATCGTTGATTTTGCAAAGAATAACGATATCGGCTTTGCGGTTGTTGCTCCCGATGATCCGCTTGTTCTCGGCGCGGTTGATGAAATCCAGAAGCTCGGCATTCCCTGCTTCGGTCCCGAAAAGTGTGCGGCTATCATCGAAGGCAGTAAGGTTTTCTCAAAGAACCTTATGAAGAAATACGGTATCCCCACCGCAACATATGAAGTTTTTGACGATGCTGAAAAGGCTCTCGCTTATCTTGAAACTGCTCCCATTCCCACCGTTATCAAGGCTGACGGTCTTGCACTCGGCAAGGGCGTTATCATTGCGATGACCCGTGAGGAAGCCTGCGATGCCGTTAAGAGCATTATGGAAGACAAGCAGTTCGGTGACAGCGGCAATCAGATTGTTATTGAAGAATTTCTTGAGGGTCCCGAGGTTTCGGTTCTTTCATTCACAGACGGCAAGACTGTTGTGCCGATGATTTCTTCGATGGACCATAAGCGTGCGCTTGACGGTGATAAGGGTCTTAACACAGGCGGTATGGGCACAATCGCTCCCAACCCCTATTACACAGACGATGTTGCGGAAAGATGCATGAAAGAAATCTTCCTGCCCACAATCAACGCAATGAACGCCGAAGGCAGAACCTTCAAGGGTTGCCTTTATTTTGGTCTTATGATAACCAAGAACGGACCCAAGGTTATCGAATATAACTGCCGTTTCGGTGACCCCGAAACACAGGTTGTTCTTCCTCTTCTTGAAAGCGACCTTTTTGAGATTATGAAGCACGTTGCCGCAGGCACTCTTGCAGAAGCTGAGGTTAAGTTCAAGAGCGAAAGCGCTTGCTGTGTTGTTATGGCATCGGAAGGCTATCCTCAGAAATATCAGACAGGCTTTGAAATCACAATGCCTGCCGATAAAAATATTTATATCGCAGGTGCAAAGCTTGCAGACGGCAAGCTCCTTACGGGCGGCGGCAGAGTTCTCGGCGTTACCGAAACAGCCGCAACTCTCGGTGAGGCAATTGAAAAAGCCTACGAAACAGTTAAAACAGTTAATTTTGAAAATGCCTTTTACCGCAAGGATATCGGCAAGAAAGCAATGGAGGTCTGATAATTATGGTATACAGAGCCTATGTTGAAAAGAAAAACGGTCTTGCAAACGAAGCTCAGGCGCTCAAGAACGAGCTTGTTTCTCTTCTCGGCATCACAAGCCTTGAGAACGTTAGAATTCTCAACCGCTATGACCTTGAAGGTCTTGAGAAAGAACTTTTTGATTATGCAAAAACAACCGTTCTCTCCGAGCCCCAGCTTGATATTATTTCAGAAGAACCCAATCTCGAATGCGACAGACTTTTCGCAACCGAATTCCTCCCCGGTCAGTTTGACCAGAGAGCAAATTCCTGCGCAGAATGCATTCAGATGATCTCCAAGGGTGAAAGACCCCTTGTCAGAAGCGCAAAGGTTTATTGCCTTTACGGTAACCTCGACGATGCTCAGCTTGAGCAGATCAAGAAATACGTTATCAACCCCGTTGAAGCAAGAGAAGCTTCTCTTGAAAAGCCCGAAACTCTTGCTGCAGAATACGATATCCCCGAAAGTGTTAAAACACTTGAAGGCTTCATTAAGCTTGACGAAAAGGGTCTTGCAGATTTTGTTAACGAATACGGTCTTGCAATGGACCTTGACGATATCAAGTTCTGCCAGAATTATTTCATCAGCGAGCAGAGAGACCCCACAATCACTGAAATCAGAATGATTGATACCTATTGGTCTGACCACTGCCGCCACACAACCTTCCTCACAAACATCGATTCCGTTAAGTTTGAGGATGAGCTTCTGCAGAGAGCTTATGACGATTATATCGCAGTCAGAAAAGAAATCGGCAGAACAAAGCCTGTTAATCTTATGGATATTGGCACAGTCGCAGGCCGTTATCTCAAGAGCAAGGGTCTGCTTGCAAAGCTTGACGAGAGCGAAGAAATCAACGCATGCACAGTTAAGATTGACGTTGAAATCGACGGCAAGGCAGAAAAATGGCTTCTTCTCTTCAAGAATGAAACCCATAACCATCCC
>JAFXJO010000078.1 GCA_017532185.1 Clostridia bacterium
ATATGTAATGCCGTTACCGTTGAGTATCTGCTCAGCTTCTTGAAGGGTTTTTCCGTCAAGCGCAGGCACTTCAATAACAACAACGTCTTCAGGGATTTCCTGTTCTGTAACAGGAGCCGTAGTTGCAGCGGTTGTTGCGGCATCTTCACCCGATTTTGATTTGAAAAACAAAAGAACCGCGGCAAGCGCAACCAGCAGAACAGCAACAATTGCAACAACGGCAATCACCGTGCTTTTTTTGTCCTTTCCTTCTCCGGATGAACGTTTTGATTTCTTAATTTCGGGAGACACAAAAGCTTTATCATCGCCAAGTAACGTTGAATCATCAACCGCCGTTGACTCGTCATAGTCTGCAACGGTTGTTGCGTCGGAATCGGAAGATACATCGTGTTTCGCTCTTTGAGTCATCTCATCAAAAGGAACGGCAACGGTTTTGTCGTTATCGGCAATTACCGCCGCGCCGCATTCCGGACAGAAGACCGTGTTGTCATCAAATTCTGCTCCGCATCGGATACAAATCATAAAAACAGCTCCTTTATAATAATAGGTATTTAAACAGACATACTGTTATAAAGATAGACAACAGAAAAAGCGAAAAAGTTCACTTTTGGCGAAAATTTTTACAAATTTATTTTAAATCAGTTATATTCTCTGCTATTTCTTTGAAAACAGGAGCACAGCTGATTGCGCCTTCGCCGCCGTTTTCTTTAAGAATAACTACGGCATACTGAGGCTCCTCTGCAGGAAAATAGCCCGCAAACCAAGCGTTATATATTTCCTCACCGCCCTCGGACTTTCCCGTTTGTGCCGTTGCCGTTTTACCTGCACAGGTTACGGCTTCGGTTTTTGCTCTTTTGCCGCTTCCCTCTTCAACCACCGTCTCAAGAAAGCTCTGAAGCTGTTTTGCGGTTTCGGGATCAATAATCTGTCTGCGCTCCGAATAGCTGCTCTTTTTAATAAAAGCTCCGTCTGAACCGACTTCACCTTCAACAATATAGGGTTCAACGTAATATCCGCCATTTGCAATCGCAGCCGTCATTACGCATATCTGCAGCGGAGTTGCGGTAAGTTCGCCCTGACCGAAAGAAAGATTAGCCGCCGCAGCATCGGAATCAACCGTTTCCGGCAGGTTACCGCTTTTGGATTTTATCGAATCAGCCAGCACCGTTTCTTTTCCGTAACCAAAGCTCTCCGCCGTTGCAATGATATTCTCCGCACCCGTTTCAAGCGCAAGGGCTATAAAATAAGTGTTGCAGGAATTTGCAAGTGCGCCGCGCATATCAAGCTCACCGTGGCCGTCTTTTTTGTGACATTTAAAAGTTACACCGTTATGATTCACACTGCCTGTGCAAACATAAGAAAAGCTTGAATCAACACCGTTTTCAAGCGCAGATGCCGCAACAACAGGTTTAAAAACCGAACCTACACTGAAAGGCAGAAACGCTCTGTTAATCAGCGGCGAATCAGGGTTATCAAGAGCAGACGCAACATCATATTGGCTGAATAAGGGTCTTGAAACGCAAGCTTTTATTGCACCTGTTTCAACGTCGATAACCATTGCCGCCGCACGCTCCGCCCCCGAAGCATCCAGCGCATCTTCAACAATTTTCTGAATATCGGCATCTATCGTGAGCACAACTCCGCTTTCGCATTCTCCTTCACTTTGAACCTCGGCTTTTTCGCCCAGAAGCACTCTTCCGTTTGCATCGGTGCCGATTCTTGCCGTAATTTCGCAGTTACCCGATGCAAGCAGAGAATCAAAAGACTTTTCCGCACCGCTGACGCCCGAGCCGTCATAGCCGCAATAGCCGATTATGTGGCAGGCATATGGAGTGTAACGGCGCGGATATGCAACAACGGTTATATCCTGTCCGTTGCAGGCATCGCTATCAACCTCAACGCAAACGGCTTCGCCCGCAAGCATTTTCTCCTTGACCGCTAAAAAGGTTTCTGCATCGAGTTCTTTTTCAAGGGCTGCAAGCGCCTTCTGAGTGGGCTTTGCAATTGCCTTGTAACGAAATTCGGCGTTCGTAAGCGGTTTCAGATTGCAGTCATAGATTGTGCCGCGGAGACTTGCTATATCGAATCTTACCCCTGTTCCCGACGAAGCAACGGCAAGAGCACCGTTTGATAAATTCAGCACTCTCGCACCAAGCCCTGCAAACATCACCGCAAGCAAAAAGAAAACGGTTGCTGCTCTTTTTTTCAAAAAAATCACTCCCCAAGGATAGCTTTCCTCGGGGAGTGTTGATTATTTATTATTAAACGTTAAATCTGAAAAGAACAACGTCGCCGTCTTTCATAACGTATTCTTTACCTTCACTGCGCATAAGTCCCTTTTCTTTTGCGGCGGCTACAGAGCCGAGCTCAATGAGGTCTTCATATGCAATAACCTCTGCTCTGATAAAGCCTCTTTCAAAATCGCTGTGGATTTTGCCTGCCGCCTGCGGAGCCTTTGTGCCCTTGGTGATGGTCCAGGCTCTTACTTCGGGCTGACCTGCAGTCAGATAAGAGATAAGGCCGAGAAGCGCATAGCTCTTTTTAACGAGAAGATCAAGACCGCCTGTTTCAACGCCAAGCTCTGCAAGGAAGATTTCTTTTTCTTCCTTATCGAGAGAAGCAATTTCAGCCTCAAGCTCGGCACAGATAGGAAGCACTTCGCTGCCCTCTGCCGAAGCAATTTCGCAAACCTTCTTATAATGATTGTTATTATCAAGACCGCCTGCAAAATCGCTCTCGCTCATATTGCAAGCATAGATAACGGGCTTTGCGGTGAGAAGCGCAACCTCTGAAAGCCAAGCCTTTTCATTATCGTCACACTCAACGTTTCTTGCAGGCACGTTATTCTCAAGCTCTGCAAGAAGGCGCTTAAGGAATTCAAGCTCACCTGCAAGCGTTTTATCGCCCTTGAGTGCCTTTGTTACTCTGTCAATTCTGCGTTCAACCATTTCCATATCGGAAAGGATAAGCTCAAGATTTATTGTTTCAATATCTCTTTCGGGGTCGATGGTTGCATCAACGTGAACGATATCGTCATCTTCAAAGCAACGAACAACGTGGATAACGGCATCAACCTCACGGATATGAGAGAGGAATTTGTTGCCCAGACCTTCGCCCTTCGATGCACCTCTTACAAGACCTGCAATATCAACAAACTCAATGAATGCAGGTGTAATTTTAACGGGATTATAAAGCTCTGCAAGCTTATCAAGTCTTTCATCAGGCACGGAAACAACGCCAACGTTAGGCTCGATGGTGCAGAAAGCATAGTTTGCTGACTGCGCGCCTGCATTAGTGATTGCATTGAAAAGAGTGCTTTTGCCTACGTTGGGCAAACCGACAATACCAAGTTTCATTTTATCAAAAATCCTTTCGGTGTTAATTCAACCTGTATATTATATAATAACATTTTGAAAAATACAATATAATTTTTAAAATATAGTTTACAGCAAGCCACTGTTTGTTGTATTATATATGATGAATAAATATATATTCGGGAAGGATGCGGTTAAAATGGAGAATAACAGATTTCTGCGCAGTGAAATGCTTTTAGGCACTCAGTCAACAGAAAAACTTGCAGAAAGCAACGTTATTCTTTTCGGTCTGGGCGGAGTTGGCTCTTATGCCGCTGAAGCGCTTGCAAGGGCAGGCATCGGCAAGCTGACCGTTGTTGACAGCGACTGCGTTTCCGAATCAAACATCAACCGCCAGCTCTGCGCGCTTAATTCAACCGTAGGCAAGCCAAAAGTTGAGGTTATCAGAGAGAGAATTCTTGATATCAATCCCGATTGCAACGTAACCGTTTTGCAAAAATTTTATCTGCCCGAAAACGCAGATGAGTTTGAACTCGATAAATACGATTACATTGCAGACGCGATAGATACCGTCAGCGCAAAAATCGACCTTGCAAAGAAAGCGCAGGAGCTTATATCCCGATAATCGCCTGTATGGGCACGGGCAACAAATTTGACCCTACGCTTTTCAGAATCGACGATATTTCAAAAACTTCCGGTTGTCCTCTGTGCAGAGTAATGCGCCGAGAACTCAAAAACAGAGGCATAAAAAAGCTGACCGTCGTCTGGTCGCCCGAAGAGCCTGCAAAACCTCTTTTTGAAGGTGATGAAAGCGGCAAAAGGCAAACCCCCGGCTCCCTGCCGTTTGTGCCCGGTGTTGCGGGACTCATTATGGCAGGCAAAATAATCAAAGACATTGCAAACAAGGAATAAAACTATGAAAAGAATAATTTCACTTATACTTTGTGCGGCGCTGATATTTTCGGTTTCTGCCTGCTCCGCAAACAAAGAAAACATAAATCCGTCCGAAGCGGTAACCGATACCGCCACGCAGAATGAGGGTATTCTCAACCTTGCATATTCAAAGGTTGATACGCTCAATCCCTTCACCTGCACAACAAGCGCAAATCTGCAGATTCTGCGTCTGATATATGACGGACTTTTCAGCATTGATAAGAATTATAACCCCGTGCCCAACTTGGCTGTGGGAGGCAAGGTTGAAGATAAAACCGTTACGGTAAACCTCGGCACGTTCACTTTCAGCGACGGCACACCCGTTACCGTTACAGACGTTAAAGCTTCTTTTGAAAAAGCAAAGGCTTCGCCTGCATATGCCGCGAGACTTGCAAATTTTGAATCTGCAGGTGCATATGAAGGTAATATCGTTATTTTTGAAATGACAAAAAGCGACCCCTATGCACTCGCCTGCCTCGATTTTCCCGTAATTAAAAACGGCGATGATACAACAGACCTCGCTGTTGGCTGCGGAAGATATATTCCTCACGTTTCGGGCGACGAAATTTATTTCTCTGTCAACACCGCAAAACAGGGCTTTGTGCCTGCTATAAAAACCGTAAAGCTTTTACCCGTAAGAGACGAAGGCGCAATTATCTCCAGCCTTGAGGTCGGCAACACCTGCTTTAATTATAACGACCTCAGCGACGGCGTTTATTCAAGAATAAACGCAAAAACCGTTGAAATGGGCATCAACAATTTCGTTTATCTCGCCTTCAACAGCGCAAGCGAGATTTTTGCAGATAAAAACATCCGTCAGGCAGTCAACCTTGCAGTTGACAGAAACAAAATCGTTGCCACCGCTTTTCAGGGACACGCAAGAATTGCTTACACCCCGTTTAATCCCGATTGGTATCAGCTTGTTTCAAAAGACCTTGTTGTTGCAAAAGATGTTGCCAAAGCAACGGAACTTATCGAAGAAAGCGGCGTAGACATAGCCTCGAAAGAGATTGTTATGGTTGTCAATTCAGAAAACCAGTTCAAGCTCGAAACAGGCGAATTTCTCAAAGAACAGCTTGAGGCTATCGGCTTCAACGTTAAGCTTCAGAAACTCAAAGCATCTGAAATTGTCGATGCTCTTAGTAAAGGCGAATACGACGTTTATATCGGAGAAGCAAAGCTTACACCCAATATGAACCTCTCCGCACTTTTCCTCGGCGGCAACGCCTCATTCGGCATAAGCAATATCAGCGAAACCTCCAAAAGATATTCTCAGCTTCTTTCGGGCAACTGCGAAATAATGGACTTCATAAACAACTTCAATGAGGATTTACCCGTTATTCCTCTTTGTTACAGGAATGCCGCAGTTTCATACACCAATTCAATGCAAGGTACTTTTGCCTGCTGTGACGGCGACGTTTTTGCCGATATAAACACCTGGAGTTTCAAATAATGTGAATTTTCCTGCGTTTTTCTGCCATAATAAATCCGTATTTCAAACGAAAGACGGTGGTAAAATGGCAGACGGTTCAATGCTGAAAAAAGCAATAATCAGCGGCGCTGCGCAAATCAGAAAGCATTACGAGAGCGTTGATGCAATCAACGTTTTTCCTGTGCCTGACGGCGATACGGGCACAAACCTCAGCCTGACTCTCGGCGGTTGCGCGGAAGCTCTCAAAGATTACGAGAATCCGAGCGCTCACGAGACAGCGGTTTTCATTGCAGGCGAGCTTCTTAAATGCGCCAGAGGTAATTCGGGCGTTATATTCTCACTCATCTTCGGCGGATTCGCAAAAAGCATTGAAGGACTTGATAAAATTGATGCTCTTTCGCTTGCAAAAGGTCTTGAAAGAGGCTGCGAAGAAGCTTATGCGGCAATCGATAAGCCCACAGAAGGTACCATGCTCACAGTGATACGCCTTGCGGCATCAAAAGCAGTGTGTGCCGCAGAAAAAGGAGCAACAACAGAACAAACTTTTATTGCGGCTGTTGAAGGCGCAAAAGCCGCACTCAAATCAACCAGAAACCTGTTACCCATACTTAAAAAACGCGGCATCGTTGATGCAGGGGCACAGGGACTTGTTTATATCATGGAAGGTATGGCAGGCGTTTCTTCTACTGAAAAAGAAACCGTTCAAAGCCAAAGCGAAAGCGAGAATTTCAATTCAGATTTCACCTATTGCACCGAATTTATCATAACAAGAAACGGCACGGGAAGCGTTGCGGATATACGCAGTTTTCTGGGTGAAATCGGTGACTGCCCTGCCGCGGCAGAACATTCGGGCATTATCAAAATCCACGTTCACACAAATTCGCCGCATCTTGCTCTGCAAAAGGGACTTGAATACGGTGAACTGAGCAAAATAAAAATCGATAATATGCGGTTGCAATCAATCGCATCGGGCAAATAAATTTCCGAGGAGATAAAATGGAACTTAACACAAGCATCAAATATCTTAAAGGTGTGGGTGAAAAACGAGCCGCCATGCTGGCAAAGCTCGGCATTTTTACCCTTTGGGACTTGCTGACCTTTTATCCCCGTACATATGAGGATTGGAGCAAAATAACCTCAATAAAAGACGCTCCGATGAACGAAACCGTCTGCATAAAAGCTATAGTCGGTATGCCTTGCCGCGAACACAGAATCCGTAAAGGTATGACCCTTTACAAAACCGAAGTGACTGACGGTGAAATGCTGCTGGACATTACGTTTTTCAACAACCCCTATTCCGCAAAAAAGCTTGAACAGGGCAAGGAGTACCTTTTCTTCGGTAAAATTACGGGCAAGGGTTATTTCCGTTCAATGAACTCGCCCGATTTTGTTGAAACAGACGGTATGGGCGGCATTAGACCGATTTATCCGCAAACGGCAGGCATGAATTCGAGGGCTATTGAAAAACTCATAAAAACCGCTTTTGAATACACCGCAAAACCTGCAGACCCCATTCCCGAAAGCATACGAAACGGCTATTGCCTGATGGGGCTTTACGATGCTTTGAGGAATATCCATTTCCCCGAAAGCGAAGATATGCTCAGCGAAGCTCGCAGAAGGCTGATTTTTGAGGAGCTGTTTCTGCTTGAACTCGGTCTTTTAAGAATGAAAACAAAGGCAAGGCAATCCACCGCCCTCTCGATGGAGAAAGACTATACGGGCGAATTCTTTGCGCTTTTGCCGTTTGAACTCACAGGCGCACAAAAAAGAGCAATTGCCGAAGCGGCGGCTGATATGCTTCAGGGCGTACCGATGAACAGGCTTGTTCAGGGCGACGTTGGCTCTGGCAAAACAGCAGTATGCGCCGCTTTGATATATAACTGCATCAGAAACGGCTACCAGAGCGCGCTTATGGCTCCCACGGAAGTGCTTGCGATGCAGCACTATAAAACACTTGCAAAATTCTTTGAAAGCACTGATATTACCATCGGTCTGCTAACGGGCTCAACCCCCGCGGCAGAAAAGAAAAAAATAAAAGCCGCCCTCAAAGACGGCAAAATCGACCTTGTTATCGGCACTCACGCATTAATCCAGAAAAACGTTGAATTTTCAAATCTCGCTCTTGCAGTTACTGACGAGCAGCACCGATTCGGCGTCAATCAGCGCAACTCACTCCATTCAAAGGGAAAAAATCCGCACACCCTTGTTATGTCTGCAACGCCCATTCCCAGAACGCTCGCTCTTATCATTTACGGAGACCTTGACCTGAGCATTCTTGACGAGATGCCCAAGGGCAGGCAAAAAACCGAAACATATCTTGTAACACCCGATTTAAGAGAGCGCGCATATGCTTACATCAAAAAACACCTCTGCCAAGGCAGACAGGGATATATCGTCTGCTCGCTTGTTGAAGAGGGCGAAACCTCAGAACTGACCGCCGCAAACGAACTTTTCAAGGAGCTTTCAGACGGCTTCTTCAAGGGTTTCAGGCTCGGTCTGCTTCATGGCAAAATGAAAGCCGCCGAAAAGAAAGCCGTTATGGATTCCTTTGCAAGCGGCGAAACTCAGCTTCTGGTTGCAACAACGGTTATCGAGGTTGGCATCGACGTGCCCAACGCCGTTATTATGGTTATTGAAAACGCCGAAAGATTCGGTCTTTCTCAGCTTCATCAGCTCCGAGGCAGAATCGGCAGAGGCAGCGAAAAATCAACCTGTATTCTTATTTCGGAAGCAGATGAAACAGAAAGACTCAACGTTCTTGCTTCAACAACCGACGGCTTTAAAATTGCCGATGAAGACCTTAAACTGCGAGGTCCGGGCGACTTTTTCGGCTCAAGACAGCACGGTTTGCCCGAAATGAAAATTGCAAATATGATGACAGACGGCGAGGTTATCAAAGAAACCCGTGAAGCCGCCGAAAAATTATTAAAAAACAACCCCGCCCTTGCGGGCGAGGATTTTGAAATGCTTCGCAAAGCGGTTAACCGCCTGTTTTCGGGCGGTTCAATGAACTGATTGAAACTCCTGTTTGCTGATAGGCATCATTCTGTATTCATTTGATTCTTTGTCAACCATGGTTATGGGCAGCTCGGGCAAAATATCGTGAATGCTTGCAATAAAGCCGCTGCTACCCTCTTCGGGGAAGCCTGTTACAAGGTTGACCGCGCCAAGCTTTTTTGAGGCAACCGCAACAACAAGCGCAGGGCTGTTGTTGAAATAGATATTCATTTGCGCATCATATTTTTTTGCACATTCAAAAAGCTTTTCAAGTGCTCCGCCTGCATTTGCATTCAAGCCGCTGCTTTCTCTGAAAACACTCATAACAATAAGAGGCAGGTTTTCTTCTGCGGCAATTCTTGCGCCTGTTTCAATAAGCCTTGTGCAGGAATCCTGCTCGGTCACGCACGCTATAACGCACGGCTGTTTACCGTTTTTGCTCATCAAAGTCATTCCTTTCATTGAATTATTTATAATCAACAACGTATCTTTCTCTTTACAATCATATGATACATCACAAATATTGACCGCTTAATAAAAATACTTTACCTGTTTGTAAACTCTTTTTGAACTATTAACTATGAAACACATCAAAAATCTTACCTTAAGGGCAATTCTCTCCGCAGTCATCTGCGTTATTGCGCCTTTTGCTTTGCCCGCAGGCGCAATTCCGATAACGCTGGCTTCGTTTATAATCTTTATCGTTTCTGCCTGCACCGGCGCCAAATACAGCATACCCGCAATATCTATCTATATTCTTCTGGGCTGTTTCGGATTACCTGTTTTTTCGGGATTTTGCGGAGGATTTCAAATTATCACAGGCGTAACCGGAGGCTACATAATCGGCTATCTCCCCTGCGCGGCGGTTATCAGCTTTCTTTGCAAAAAATATGCCGACAAAAACTTTGTATTTCCGCTTTCGATGCTTCTCGGCACTTGTTTATGCTACGTATGCGGTGCGACGTGGTATATCGCGCAAACAAAAAGCTCTGTTGCAGCAGCTCTTGCAGTTTGCATAGCTCCGTTTATTTTGGGCGATATAATAAAAATCTCCGCCGCAAGCGTTATCAGCATCACGCTCAGACCGAGATTCACAAAAATATTAAACAAATATTGAATGCTCAAAACACATATGTTATTATAGTATTATAAATTTAAAGAAATGAGTGATTTATATGGCAGTTCTCAGAACAGAATACAAAGTTCCTTCAAAAACAGGTCTTGCAGACGTTTTTGCAAGATGCTGGGCACCCTCTGACGATAACCCCATTGCCATCATTCAGATTGCTCACGGTATGGCTGAGCACGGCGAACGCTACGCCGATTTTGCCGCATACCTTTGCTCAAAGGGCTTTGCGGTTTTTGCTGACGACCATATCGGTCACGGCAAATCGGTTAAAACTGATAATGACCTCGGATATTTCGGTGAAAGCGGAGGTTGGGACGCCTTTGTTGAGGACGAAAGAGCAATAACCGAGCTCATCAAAAAAGAATATCCCGACACTCCCATCATCTTCTTTGGCCACAGTATGGGTTCTTTCATTGCAAGAGAATATCTGCGCCGTTACGGCGATGACGATGCAATCAAGGGCGGCGTTATCTGCGGCACAAGCGGTAAAAATCCTGCATCCGCCATTGCAATCAAGCTTGCAGACGGAATCGCAAAAGCCAAGGGCAGCCGCCACAAGAGCGAATTCATCAATAAAATGGCTTTCGGCGCTTACAACAAGAAGTTTGAAGGCGCAACCGCTTTTGACTGGCTCTCAAGCGACAAGGCACAGGTTGAAAAATACATAGACGATAAATATTGCGGTTATCTTTTTACCGCCGCAGGCTATAAAGACCTTTTTACAATTCTCACCCTTGTTTCAGGCAAAGAATGGTTCAAGAATATGCCAAAAGCTCTGCCTCTGCTTGTTATTTCAGGTGAAGATGACCCCGTCGGCAACTACGGCAAGGGCATCAAGCAGGTTTATAACGACCTCAAGCTTGCGGGCGTTAAGGACGTTACACTAAAGCTTTATCCCGGTATGCGTCACGAAATTCTCAACGAGAGAAAGAACAAAACCGTCTACGAAGATATGGCGGCATGGATGCTGGGTAAAATCAGATAATTAACACACAAAACAAAAACACCGTTCCTTCCGATTTGGTTGGAACGGTGTTATTCTTATTTATTCGTCCTGTGCTTCCGGTGAAGACACGGGGTCAGAGGGCAGAGTTTCCGAAGGCTGTGTTACAGGGTCTGTTGCAGGGTCTGTAGGCTGAGTTTCAGAATCGGTTGTGGACTCTTCAACAGGAGTTGTTGTGTTTTCTTCTGATGTAAGCTCAGTTGTTGTTTCTTCAACAGGCTCTGTTGTTATGGGCTTGGGTTTGGTTGTTGAAGGCTTGGGCTTTTTGGTTGAAGGCTCTTCGGTTGTTGCTTCTTCAGTTGTTGTTTCTGTGGGAAGCGTTGCCGAAGGCTCAGTGATATAATCTGTCACGTGAGCATTGAAATTATAGGTTGTTGCAGCCTTTGAGGTTGTTTTGCCGTCGCCATCGTCCTCTTTATCGCCGCTGTCAAGAACAGCTTTGATAATAAGAGCCGCCGCCGTAATAACAAGGGCAACAAGAAGAACAATGCCCACAATCTTCACAATCTTAGCTTTGTCAACGGGTTTGATATGCGCTCTTGCATCAGCATTCGCATAGGGCGAAGGCGCATTCTCTTCATCAACAAACTGATTGCCGCCGTAGCTGTGACGGTATTCCTCTTCATAGCTTGTATCTTCATTGCCGACCATAGCCGCCGCAATAGGAGCAAAAATTGCAGTTTCTTCAACCGTAACAAATGCCGCAATTGCCGTTATGTTATCCTTGCCGCCTCTTTCAAGAGCAAGGCGAACAAGCTTGCTCGCGCAGTCCTGAGAGCTTTCTGCCGTTGAAAGAACCGCCGTAATCTCTTCATCAGAGAGCATATCAGTCAGACCGTCGCTGCAAAGCAGAAGGATATCGCCGTTATCAACGTCGTCAATAACGCTGATGTTGGGCGAAAGGTTTGCTTCCTCGGGAAAAATACCGAGATGACGGGTAAGCTTTTTTGCATCGGGGATACTTCCGATTTCATCCATCATCGCTTCGCCTGCATCAACGATTGTCTGTGCGTGCGTGTGGTCAAAGCTTATCTGCTCAAGGATTCCCTTGGAATAATGATAAATTCTTGTGTCGCCGATATTAACGCAATAGAACTTGCCCTTAACGGCATAAACTGCCGCAAGAGTTGTTCCCATACGCTTGCCTCTCGCTTCAATCTCTTCGCAGATACGGCTGTTTGCTTCAACAAGGCTGTTTGAAATGGCAAAGCTGAAATCTTCGCCGCTGTCATAAACGTTGACCGCCTGAGAAGCAATAACCTCTGTTGCAAGACCCGATGCAATATCGCCGTAGCTCTCGCCGCCCATACCGTCGCACACGGCAAGGTGGAAAGGCTCTTTCATGCTCTGAACAAAAGCAGAACCTTTTTTCAGGTCGCCCGTTGAGGTCAATCTGCCGTTGAGGCTGTAGTTATCTTCATTTTCCCGCCTGATGCGCCCCGAATGAGTAACGGCGCACACGTTGGCTTTGATTTTCTTCATATTGTCCCCCAAAAAGCTTTATTAGTCGAGGATACCCTCCGACTTTGCCCAGTCATAGAAAACTTCGATTGAACGAAGTCTTGCAGGGCCAAGGTTATGAGTACCTCTTGTGTGCCATTCCATATTTACACCCTGGAGCTTGCAAAGGTATTTTGCGCTTGCGTTGAAGCCCGAATCGATAGCGTTATCAAGCAGAATGATGTGCTGATGAGTTTTCTTTGCAGCTTCAAGGTCGCCCTTAACAAATTCATCCCACATCTTAACAAAAAGACCTGCGCCGCAGGAAGTGGGAGTTGCGATAACGCCTCTTGCACCTGCTACATATGCATCATAAAGGAAGGGAATGTTTGCCTGAAGAACGTTTGAATCGCCCTGAACGGCAATCTTTGCCTGAATCTCGGGCATTTTGCAGGTTGTATCCTTGATACCCTTGAACTTGCCTGTCTGAACAAGCTTGCCGTAGGTTACGGAATCCATAAGG
>JAFXJO010000079.1 GCA_017532185.1 Clostridia bacterium
ATCTTCTCGCGAACAGTTTCCTTAATAGCCTCGCAGCCGGGAGCAAGAAGCTTTCTGGGGTCAAAGCCCTTACCTTCAAGGTCCTTGCCTGCTTCAATATATTTTCTTGTTGCTTCTTGGAATGCAAGCTGGCACTCTGTGTTAACGTTGATCTTTGAAACGCCGAGTGAGATAGCCTTTTTAATCATTTCAGCAGGGATACCTGTGCCGCCGTGAAGAACGAGAGGCATTGTGCCTGTCTTTTCCTGAACTGCTGCAAGTGTTTCGAATGAAAGACATGCCCAGTTTTCGGGATACTTGCCGTGGATGTTACCGATACCTGCAGCCAGCATTGTAACGCCAAGGTCAGCAATCATTTTGCATTCGTCGGGATCAGCGCATTCACCTGCACCAACAACGCCGTCTTCTTCGCCGCCGATTGAACCAACTTCAGCTTCGATTGAAAGACCTTTTTCTTCGCAGATTGCAACGAGTTCCTTTGTCTTAGCGATGTTTTCGTCGATGGGATAGTGTGAACCGTCAAACATGATTGAGCTGAAGCCTGCTTCGATGCAAGCCTTTGCGCCTTCATATGAACCGTGGTCAAGATGAAGAGCAACGGGAACTGTGATGTTGAGACCTTCAATCATACCTTCAACCATGCCAACAACGGTCTTATAGCCGCACATATATTTACCTGCACCTTCAGATACACCGAGGATAACAGGAGAATTCATTTCCTGTGCAGTAAGAAGAATTGACTTTGTCCATTCAAGGTTATTGATGTTGAACTGACCAACAGCATAATGACCTGCCTTTGCTTTTGTGAGCATTTCTTTTGCATTTACTAATGCCATAATTAAACACACTCCTATAAAATTTTATCGGAAATATTATATATCATGTGCAGATAAATGTCAATAAATTAAAGAAATATTATAGCGACATAGCAGAGTCTGAAATAATTTGACTAAATTTGCAAAAGTAATGCAAATTGGCTTAGATAAATTATAGAAAAGCAAAAGGCGAACCTATGACAAATATCGTTCAGAAATAATGTCGCGCTACGTCGCTTGGAGGGCACATATCGCTCTGTATTTCTTCTTGCTCAAGCACGACAGTATTTTCCGCAGGAAGCGGCGGCACTTGAGCCGGTTAACAGCCGCAACTTTTCTGCCGAAACACAGTGACAGAGATTCGAGGCATATTTCAGAGTAAAAGAAAAACCACCCACGCTGTTGCGTGAGTGATTTTTCTTTGGCGCCCCAAACAGGACTCGACTCTCGGCCTGCGGGCCTCGGGATGTTACGATTTTTAACGGCAAATAAAACAAAAAACCACCCTGATGGGTGGTTTTTCATCTTGGCGCCCCAAACAGGACTCGAACCTGTGACACCGCGGTTAACAGCCGCGTGCTCTACCGACTGAGCTATTAGGGCAAATTAAAAATGTCGGCGTCGACCTATCTTCCCGGGCCGCTTCCAGCCAAGTATTTTCGGCACTGTTGAGCTTAACTACCGTGTTCGGGATGGGAACGGGTGGACCCTCAACGTCATCAACACCGAC
>JAFXJO010000080.1 GCA_017532185.1 Clostridia bacterium
GTCTTGCAGCCGAGATTGCATCAGCCGCCTGAACAAGGCAAGCAACAAGAGTTTTTGCTTCAACCTCACCGTGGTGAGCCTTGATTGCGTGAAGAATGTTTTCGTTTTCTTTATATCTCTTTGCAAACTCAACGCCGAGATCAACGTGTGAGCCTTCCATCTCGTGGTCAAGTGCCTTACCGATATCGTGAAGCAAGCCTGCACGTTTTGCCGTCTTGACGTCGGTGCCAAGTTCCGATGCCATAAGGCCTGCAATGTAGGAAACTTCAAGTGAGTGGTTAAGAACGTTCTGACCGTAGCTTGTTCTGTAACGAAGTTTACCGATAAGCTTAACGATTTCGGGGTGAACGCTGTTGACACCTGCATCGATAAGAGCGTGTTCGCCGGTCTGCTTGATGGTCTGTTCAACCTCACGCTTTGCCTTTTCATACATCTCTTCGATTCTTGCAGGGTGAATTCTGCCGTCGGCAATAAGTTTTTCAAGAGTGAGCCTTGCAATTTCTCTGCGAACGGGGTCAAAGCTTGAAACCGTGATTGCTTCGGGAGTATCGTCAATGATAAGGTCAACGCCTGTTATCATTTCAAGAGTTCTAACGTTTCTGCCTTCACGGCCGATGATTCTGCCCTTCATTTCATCGTTGGGCAGAGCAACAACGGAAACTGTTGCTTCGGCGGCGTGGTCAGCGGCACAGCGCTGAATGGCTGTTGTGATGATTTCTCTTGCGAGCTGGTCGCAATCATCCTTTGTTTTCTGCTCATATTCCTGAATCTTGATTGCCTTTTCGTGGTCAAGGTCTTCATCAAGAGTTTTGAGAATATAATCTTTAGCCTGTTCCTTGGTGAAGCCTGAAATTCTTTCAAGCATATCGAACTGGCTTTTTTTGATGCTTTCAACTTCTTCAAGGCGTTCTTCAGCCGCCTTGATTTTGCCGTTGAGAACTTCTTCTTTCTTTTCGAGATTATCGCTCTTTTTATCAAGAGTTTCTTCTCGCTGGGTTATGCGGCGCTCCATACGCTGAACTTCGTTGCGTCTTTCGCGCAATTCTTTTTCTGTTTCTGTTCTCTGCTTATGGATTTCATCCTTAGCTTCGAGAATAGCTTCCTTTTTCTTTGCTTCAGCCGTTGCAATGGCATCGCTGACAATTTTGTTTGCTTCCTGTTCAGCAGAACCGATTGCGGCTTCAGCAACTTTCTTCCTATGTAAACCGCCGAGTATAAAGAACACAACTGCTCCGATTGCAAATGCTGCAGCGGCAATAAGAATAGCTAATCCTGTTTTAATTATGCGAATTCCTCCTTTGCTTTATATTTGCAGTTTTCGCAGACTGCATAAGGGGTTGCGGCTTTTGCCGCAGAACGATATAAAATATCGGTTAACATCAATAAATGGTGTATCGGAACTTAAAAAAGCTCCTCTTGGCACAATATAACACCATTGTATTAATAGTATACTTTTAATAGCACATTGTCAAGTTTTTTTATCTGTTTTTTATTAAAAATCTATTGACTTTAACCCAATGCGGTGATAATATGTTTTATAATAACAATAAATCGTTGAAGCAGAAAGCTGTTTGCAACGGCGTTTTTTCAGAGAGCCGCCCCTTGGCTGCGAAGGCGGCAAAACTCCGCATTCAGTTACCGCCTGCCGAGTGCCGCAATTCAATGCGCGCCGTTCAAGCCGCGTTAAGGCTTTTTGAGAGCCGGCTTATGCCGGAATTACGGGTGGAACCGTGGAGCTTATTATGCTTCACCCTGTTTTTGCAGGGTGAAGCTTTTTTATTTTGTAAATATTCAGAAAGGACTGATTAAGTATGATAAAAGTTACTCTTAAGGGCGGCGTCGTTAAGGAATTTGAAAACGGCATCACCGCTATGGAAATCACAAAAGAACTCGGTATGGGTCTTTATAAGGCAGCCTGTGTTTGCCGCATCAACGGCAAGGTTGCAGACCTCAGAACAGCTCTTAACGAAGATTGCGAGCTTGAAATTGTTACCTTTGACGATGCTGACGGCAAATATGCTTTCCGTCACACCGCTTCACACATTCTTGCACAGGCAGTTAAAAGACTTTTCCCTGCCGCAAAGCTCGCTATCGGCCCTGCTATCGAAAACGGCTTCTACTACGATTTTGACGTTGACGTACCCTTCACTCCTGAAGTTCTCGAAAAAATCGAGGCAGAGATGAAGAAAATTGTTAAAGAGGGGCTTCCTCTTGAAAGATATGAACTTGACCCCGAAGATGCCCTCAAAATGATGGAAGAAAAGGGCGAGCCTTTCAAGGTTGAACTTATCAAAGAGCATTCCGATAAGGGCGAAAAGATTTCTTTCTATAAGCAGGGCGAATTTGACGAGCTCTGCGCAGGTCCCCATATTCCCGACACAAGCAGAGTCAAGGCTTTCAAGCTGACCTCCTGCAC
>JAFXJO010000081.1 GCA_017532185.1 Clostridia bacterium
TGCCTGCGTAATGCAGGACGTTGATAACCTCTTTGAGGTTGATACCGTTCGCAACATTATGAAGCACATTATGGAGATTGCAAAGCTCAACTATCACGATGATGAGAAGAAGGACGTTTCTCTTCGCGTTATAACAGACCATATCAGAAGCACAACATTTATGGTTGGCGACGGTGTTCTGCCCTCAAACAGCGGCAGAGGCTACGTTCTCAGAAGACTTCTTCGCCGCGCCGCACGTCACGGCAGACTCATCGGCATTGACAGACCTTTCCTTGCAGAGGTTTGCGACACCGTTATTGCCGAGAATGCAAACGCATACCCCAACCTTGTTGAAAAGCAGGATTATATCAAGAAGATTATCTCAACAGAAGAAGAAAGCTTCTATAAGACAATCGATTCAGGTCTCGGACTTCTTAACGAGATGATGGAAAAGAGCGTAAACGGTGTTCTTTCGGGCGAAGATGCGTTCAAGCTTCAGGATACCTACGGCTTCCCCATTGACCTTACAAAAGAAATCGCAAACGAAAAGAATATGACCGTTGACGAAGAAAAGTTCCGCCAGCTTGTTGAAGAAGCAAGACTCAGGGCAAAGAATGCAAAGAGAAATGCTGCGGATTCCGACTGGAGAAACAACGGCGTTTCATTCAAGGATATTGTAAAAACAGAATTTACAGGCTATACCGAAAACAATACGGAAGCGGTTGTTCTTGCACTTGTTGCAGACGGTGAAAGAAAAGATTTTATCAACGACGGCGATGATGCTGTTATCGTTCTCGATAAGACCTCTTTCTATGCTGAAAGCGGCGGTCAGGTAGGCGATATCGGCGTTATCAGAATCGGCGAGAGCGTTTTTGAGGTTACAAACACAACCAAAGATCCTGACGGTGCATATCTCCATCACGGCACTCTTTCGGGTGACGGCGTAAAGGTTGGCGATAAGGCTGTAACCGTTTATGACGAAACAACAAGAAACTCAACTATGAGAAATCATACTGCTGCCCATCTTCTTCAGGCGGCTCTGCGCGAAACTCTCGGCACTCACGTTGAGCAGGCAGGTCAGCTTGTTAACGCAACCTCAATGCGTTTTGACTTTACTCATTTCTCTGCGCTCACAGGCGAAGAGCTTGCTGCAGTTGAAAGCAAAATCAACGAAATTATCCTTTCCGCACAGCCCGTAACAAGCACCGAAATGCCCATCGAAGAAGCCAAAAAAGCAGGCGCAATGGCTCTCTTCGGTGAAAAATACGGTGACGTTGTAAGAGTTGTCAAGGCAGGCGATTTCTCAACAGAGCTTTGCGGCGGTACTCACGCAAACAACACAGGCAAACTCGGTCTGTTCAAGATTGTTTCCGAGTCATCGGTTGCCGCAGGTGTCAGAAGAATTGAAGCTGTTACAGGTAACGGCGTTCTTGAATATATCGCAAAGAACAATGCTCTCATCAACGGCACAGCCGCTGCTATGAAGCTTGCAAACGTTTCGGAACTTGATAAAAAGGCAACGGCTCTTATGGCAGACCTCAAGGCAAAAGAAAAAGAAATCGAGCAGCTTCGTGCCGAACTTTCACAGCTCAAAACAGGAGACCTTATGAGTGGCGCAGTTGACCTCGGCGGAGTAACTCTCGTTACAACAACAGTTGAGGGCGTTAACCCCGGTGACCTTCGCTCAATGTGCGATAAGGTTAAGGAAAACGATAACGCGGTTGCGGTTATCTGCGGCATAAACGGTCAGAGCGCAAACTTTGCCTGTGCTTGCGGCAAAGATGCAATCGCAAAGGGCGCACACGCAGGCAATATCGTAAGAGAAGTTTCAAAGCTTGCAGGCGGCTCAGGCGGCGGCAGACCCGACAGCGCAATGGCGGGCACAAAGGATATTTCAAACGTTTCGGCTGCAATGGAAGCCGTTGCAGGCATTGTTAAGTCGATGCTCAAATAATTCAATTTTTCGGGGCGGAATGCCGTTATTCCGCCTCAGAATATATTAAGGAAGTGTGTTTATGGACTGCATTTTTTGCAAGATAGTCAACGGTGAAATTCCCTCAAAAAAAGCATACGAAGACGATAAGGTTCTTGCTTTTTACGATCTCGAACCTCAGGCTCCCGTTCATATTCTTATTGTTCCCAAGGAGCATATTGCCTGCGCCGCAAATATAACTGCAGAAAACAGCGCAGTGATTGCCCATATCTTTGAGGTTGCGGCAATAATCGCAAAAGAAAAGGGTCTTGATGACGGCTTCAGAATCGTCAATAACTGCGGCGAAAGCGCAGGTCAGACGGTAAAACACATTCATTTCCATCTTATGGGCGGCAGAAATTTCGGCTGGCCTGCAGGTTGATGAGGAGAAAAAGATATGCAGTATTATACAGTTGATATAGCAGGACTTAAAAGAGACCTTGTGCGTTGCCCTATCAGCGATAAGCTTGATATTGCCGCGTTCATTCTTTTCGGTGACGTTGAAGTTACCGTTCATTCTGCCGAGAAGCTTCTCGAAAGACTTCCCGAGTTTGATTATATCATCACTCCCGAAGCAAAGAGCATTCCTCTTGCTTACGAAATGGCAAGACAAAGCGGCAAAAAATATTTTGTTGTCCGCAAAAAAGCAAAGCTTTATATGACAAATCCCGTATCGGTAAACGTGCGCTCGATTACTACGGATGCGGAGCAGACTCTTATTCTCGACGGCATCGAAGGCGAACAGATAAGAGGCAAGAGGGTTGTTATTGTTGACGACGTTATCAGCACAGGTGAATCGCTCAAAGCGGTTGAAGCTCTCTGTGCCGAATTTGACGCAAATGTTGTTGCGAAGGCTGCAGTGCTTGCAGAAGGCGATGCGGCTGAAAGAGATGACATCGTTTTCCTCAGTGTTATTCCGCTTATCGAAAAATAAACCGAGGGTGAGCTTTGATGAAACGTCCGTTTGCCGTTATCGGTTTTACGGTGTTTTTAACCATAGCATTTTTATTTGATAAGAAAACCGGAGTGACGGTTGCCGCTTTGGCGGCGTTTGCCGTTGCTCTGGTTATTGCACTTTTTTCAAAGAAGTTAAGAGAAGCCAAAGCCGTACCTGTTTGTATGGCTTCCGGTGCGGTTGCCTGCATAATTCTGCTTGCAACAAATCTTCTTTTGCTTGAACCGCTGACTTCGTTTGCAGGCAGAACCCATCATATGAAAGCGCGTATAACAAGCGAAGCGGTGCTTGAATACGGCAAATATTATTATAATGCAAAAGCGATAACGATTGGCGAAGAAAAGATTAACTGTAATCTGCGCCTTGTGTTTTCGGAGATGCCCGACGTTGCGCCTTATGATTATATTGAAGGCTCGTTTGCGTTTTATCAGCCGGGAATGACAGATGAGGTTTTTCTTGAAGCCAACCGTGCAAACGGTCTGTTTCTCGGCGCGTATCCTACGGGTGAAGATTGCTGTACGGTAACGTCTGTACCCGAAAACGAAAAGCCTGCAGGCTATCATATTATCCGTTTCCGTAATGCTGTGAAACGCGCGGTTTACCGCGTTTATCCCAATGAAAGGGGAGCGCTTGCGGTTGCGATGCTTATGGGCGACAGAAGCGGAATACCTGCAGATATTTATAACAATATGCGTGTTTCGGGAACGGCGCACCTTGTTTGCGTTTCGGGACTGCATCTTTCAATGTGGGCGATGTTTGTTCTTGATTTTCTCAGGCGCATCGGTTTGCGTGAAAAACTTGCCTGCGTTGTTGCGGCAGTCGGTGTTGTCGGTTTTATGGCAATAACAGGCTTCTCTTATTCTGTTCTTCGGGCAGGAATAATGATGCTTGTTTATCTTGCGGCGAGCCTTGTTTCAAGAAAAGCGGATTCAATTAATTCTCTCGGATTTTCTCTGATGGCAATTTCGCTGATCTCTCCTTACGCAATGTCTTCGCTTTCCTTGCAACTGTCGGCTTTTTCAACGCTCGGAATTGTTTCTTATAATGAATACGTGCGTCCCGAGGTAAAACTTTTGCTCGGAAAAATCAAACGAAAAAGATTGCGTTCAGCTGTTTCGGCGTTTGCGGATGCGTTGCTTGTAACAATGAGTGCAACGCTGTTTATTCAGCCGATTATGCTTGAATTTGCAGGCGGTTTCAGCTTTGCAAGTATTATTTCCAATCTTACTGTAACACCGTTTGCAGGCGGAGCGATGTCGACGAGCGCTCTTGCTGTGCTTGCGGATTTGTTTGTGCCGCGTGCCGTAAACCTGTTCCGTTATATTGCCGGACTTTTTCTGCAATATATAATCAGTGTTTCGGGATTTGTGGCGGACTTTGATATACTCAAAATCAACCTTGACAGACAGGCTGCTTTAATGACAGTCGGAGCTGTATTCGTGTTTTTTGCATTTGCTGTTTTTCTTACCTGTTTTTATAAACCGAAACCGCTTGTTGCATCTGTGCTTGCGTGTGCGGTTTTCTTTACGGGTGTGATGAGCAACGCTTATTTCAGACGTAATGAAACTCTTGTTCGCGTTATAGATACGGGCAACGGTGTTTGCGTGCTGTTTATGCACGGCGGAGAGAGTGTTCTTGTCGGATGCGGCGGTACGGATTTTATGGGAGCGAACAATATTTCATTTGCTCTTAAAAATATCGGCAGCTTTGACTGCCTTGTTATTCCGTCCGCGCATGAAACGTCTTCAGCTTATGCTCTCAGTCTTTTGAGTGAAAACAGACCCGATAAAATTTATTTTGATGCCTTGCCTGAAAATGCAGAATTTCTTATCGGCAGGAGCGAGAATCATTCGCTTGCCGAAACATATAAAAGTAAAAATTTTACGGTGAAATTCAGCAACGTCAGTGATAAACCGTATATTTTTGTTGAAACTGAAAATCTTTCCTCTTTAATTTGCGCATCTCCTCTCGAAAGCGTTACGGCGTTGCCTGAGGGTTTTCGCAAAGCCGATCTTGCCGTTTGCAGGGGAGCTTATCCTGCTGATATTGCGGCTGATTTCGTTGCGGTCTGTGCGGAAAAAGAAAGAGGATTATTCATAGAAAATGAGCTTAGCTCAAAAGGAATACCGTCTGCCGCAACGGGCGGTTACGGTGACCTGGTAATCAGAGCCGAAAACGGCGATATGAGCATTCGCAGAGAATGAGAAAGGAAGGTTGAAATGCCTGCTTTAAATGAATCTGCACTTAAAGAAAAGCTGAGGGAAAATCCCGTCGGCGTTTATCTTATTTACGGAGAAGAAAATTATCTCAAAAAAGTTTATATCGATAAAATCGTAGCCAAAACGGTTGACGATTCTTTTGCCGATTTCAATTTTCACACCTTTGACGGTAAAGAAGCGAGCCTTTCCGATATCTATGAGAGTGCGCAGGCGGTGCCTATGATGGCAGAGACTAAGTGCGTTCTTGTCAAGGATTTTCCTCTGGATACTCTTGATGATAACGGTATGGAGCAGCTTAAAACCGTTATTGAGGATAATCCCGAGGACTGTGCGCTTATTTTTTCTTTTGTTGCATATGAACCTAAGGGCGCAAAATGGACAAAGGTGATAAAGCTTTTTGAAAAGAGCGCATATGCCGTCAAGCTTGAAAAAAAGACGGCGGTTGAGCTTGCAAAAATGCTTGAAAGCGGCGCCAAAAAGAGGGGTACTGCATTTGAAAAGGGAGTTGCGGCTTATCTTGTTTCGTGTGTCGGCTCGGATTTGAACACCTTGCTCAACGAAACAGAAAAGGTCTGTGCCTATGCTCAGGGAGAAATCACAAAGAGTGACGTTGACGCCGTTTGTATCAAAAGCCTCGATGCGAAAGTCTTTGATATGATTAAAGATTTGACTGCGCGCAGGTTTGACAGTGCCTTTAAAAAACTTGAACTTCTTTTTGAACAGAGAGAAGATGAGTTCCAGATTCTGGGTGCTCTCATTGCGTCTTATACGGATATTTACAGAGCGAAATCTGCCGTGAAATCAGGCGGCAGGGCAGAAAGCGTTGCTCAGTATTATAACTATGCAGGCAAGGAATTCAGGCTCACAAATGCCGCCCGAAACAGCGCCCGGCTTACCTTTGACGATATCAGCGAATGCGTTGATATTCTTGTTGAAGCGGATACGGCGATGAAGAGCACATCAACAGATAAAAGGCTGATTCTTGAAAAAGCGATAGTAAAGCTTGCGAGAGTCGGCGGGAGATAATTATGATAAAAATCAATCAGGCGGTCATAGTTGAGGGCAAATATGATAAAATCAAGCTCTCGGGTATTATCGATGCGCCTATTATTCAGACAGACGGATTCGGCATTTTTAAAGACAAAGAGCTTCAGCGTTTTATAAGAATGCTTGCCGAAAAAAGAGGGCTTCTTGTGCTGACGGACAGCGACTCCGCAGGCTTCAAAATCCGTTCTTTTATCGGTTCAACCGTTGATAAAAAATATATAAAAAACGCTTATATACCCGATATTTTCGGCAAAGAAAAGCGCAAAACCGAGCCGTCAAAAGAGGGCAAACTCGGGGTTGAGGGCGTTTCGGAAGAGGTTATTATGCAGGCGCTTGCCAATGCGGGCGTGCTTTGCGAAAGCTCCGAAGCTATGCCCGAAAGACCGATAACAAAGCTTGATTTATATGAATACGGTTTTACGGGCGGCGAAAACAGCGCCGAAAAAAGGGCGGCAATGCTCAGGTTTTATGCTTTGCCGTCAAGGCTCACAACCAATGCTCTTGTTACGGTTTTGAATTGCATAACAACGTACGAAAATTTTGTGAAAGACGTTGAAGAAATTGAAAAGGAGTGGCTCAGATGTTCAGAATAGGTCAGGGTTACGATGTACATAAACTTGTTGAAAACAGAAAGCTGATTATCGGCGGTGTTGATATTCCTTATGAAAAAGGTCTGCTCGGACATTCCGATGCAGACGTGCTTTTGCATGCAATCAGCGATGCGCTTCTGGGTGCAGCGGCAATGGGCGATATCGGCTGCCTTTTTCCCGATAACGACGAAAAATATAAGGGCGCAGACAGTCTTGTTTTGCTTAAAGAGGTCGTGAAAGAAATCGGCAAAAACGGATATTCTGTTGTTAACGTTGATGCAACGGTTATTGCTCAGCGTCCCAAAATGAGAATGCACATCGATAAAATGCGCGAAAACATTGCTGAGGCTTGCGGTGTTGACGTTGACTGTATCAGCGTTAAGGCAACAACCGAAGAAGGTCTCGGCTTTACAGGCAACGGAGAGGGTATTTCTGCACAGGCGGTTTGCCTTATTGAAAAATAAATTTTTTGTTAAATAATCGGTTTTATGTTTACAAGCCGATTTGTATTGTGTTATGATATCTTTGCATAGATTTAATTTTTGAATTCCGAAAGGATAGGTTAAGGCTTATGACCTTTTTTGATAACATATCGGATTTCTTCTCGAAACTGCCATCCATCAAATTCGGTGTGGCGGATTTTCTTGATATCTGCCTTGTGTCGTTCATTATTTATCACGGCATAAAGCTTATCCGTGAAACAAGAGCAATGCAGCTTGTCAAGGGTCTTCTTCTCCTCGGCATTGCATATCTTGCGGTTTACCAGTTTCAGATGCAGTCAAGTGCATATATTTTCAGGCTTGTTTTTCAGAACGTGTTTATTGTTCTCATCATTCTCTTTCAGCAGGAAATCCGTCAGGTTATTGAGAAAGTCGGCAAAAGCAAATTTTCTGCAATCAGCGCCTTCATCAGAGGCGGCAATAATGAGCTTGACAGCGTTGTGAACGAGTCGGTTATTGAAATCGCAAAAGCGGTTCAGCGTATGAGTGACAGCAAAACAGGTTCACTCATTGTTTTTGAAAAAGAAATGCATCTCGGTGACGTTATAAATACCGGTACGCCTGTTGACGCAAAGGTAACACACGAGCTTATCGGCAATATTTTCTTCCCCAATTCTCCGCTTCATGACGGTGCGGCTGTAATCAGAGACGGCAGGCTTCTTTGCGCGGGCTGTGTTCTTCCGCTTACCAAGAGCGACGATATCTCAAGCGATCTCGGAACAAGACACAGAGCCGCAATCGGTATGAGCGAAACTGCAGATGCTTTGGTTGTTGTTACAAGCGAAGAAACAGGAACAATTTCCGTTGCTCTCAAGGGTACGCTTACCCGCGGATACACCGAGGCGGAGCTGCGCGAGGTTTTGCTTGACTATATGATTGATACAGCTCCCGAAAAGCTTCTTGCAGACAAAGAATCAATTAAAAAACTTTTTAATGGTTGGAAAAAATGATTAACAAAAAACGAAAATTGAGCGATTTGTTTTATAACAACCGCTTTCTTCTGGTTTTTTCCGTTGTGGCGGCTATTGTAATTTGGATTGTTGTTGCGGTTGAATTCAGCCCCGAAACGAAAGTCACAATAAAAAACGTGCCCATAAAAGTTATGTCAACCGGTGCAAAAGGCTCAACGCTGGAGCCTTTCGGTGCAGAAAATCTTACTGTTGACGTTACTATAGTCGGCAAACGTTATATTGTTGAGGATGATGCAATCATCAACGATATCGAAGCCGTCGCTAACAGCGGTTACATCAACAACGCAGGCATACAAAAGCTCACTGTTGACGTGGGCAGCGTTAGCACGCGTCCGCAGTATGAGATAGTTTCTTATACAGTCAACGAGGTTGAGGTGCTTTTTGATTATTACGTTGAAAATCAGGTGCCTGTTGTGCCTGAAATTTCCGTTGACGGAAATATTGCTGCCGACGGATATTTTGCTGATGAATTTATGCCCGTTCCGAATAACGTCACCGTTTACGGTCCCAAAACCGAAGTTGATTATATAAGTTCCGTTAATGCGATTGCTTCTGTTGACGGCGAATTTACAAAGAGTACGGGTGTCAGCGCAGGTATGAGTATTGTAACTTCTAACGGCAGTGCTCCCAAATACGCTAAAATCAAGAGCACAACAGACGAAATGGAAACAGGTAACGTATATGTAAATATCCCTGTTTATAAGGAACATGAGGCAAAAACTACCGTCAGCTTTACCGACGTTCCGGCGTCTTACAGGGATAAGTATCCGTTCAGCTATACAGTTGAGCCCGAAACAGCCGTATTCGGTTTTTCCGGTGAAGAAAGCGAAGAGGTTTCGGTTGCAACGGTAAGCTTTAACAATATTGAGTTTGATAAAAACGGAGAGTATAAAACAACCGTTAAATTTGACGGCAATCAAGGCGTTGTTATCAAAGATGAGTTGACGGGAATGGCTGGTGCAAAGGAGTTTGTCATCACTTTTAAAAAGGATGATTTTACGGTAAAAGAAATTTCTCTCCCTTCGTTGGAGAATCCTTATCATCTTGAATACACCGGCACCGATAAAACTTTTGTTTATGAGGTTATCGGTTGTTCGGGTTCAGAAAAAGTTACGGTTAACGGCCCCGAGGCGGACGTTGTGAGAATCACAGAGAATGATCTGATGCTTGATTTCAGCGGTGTTTCCAAAGATTCTCTCGGTAAAATCAGCGTTCCTGTTGTGCTTAACGGCAAATATAAGAATTGCTGGCTCACTTACAAAGGCGAAGAGGCTATGGTCAGCGTTAATATCAAAGAAGAATAATTCAGACACAAAAATAAATACAGACGAATTATCAAACGGACTGTTAAGGATAATCCTTGGCAGTCTGTTTTTGTATATATTTAATATTAATAATTTATTTATATTTATATATTGATTTATTGATATAAACTGTGATATAATATATCGAAATAATATACCAAAGCTATAACTATGCCCATTTTTTGATTTTTACGGAAAGGAGTCGGCAAAATGAAAAAACTTTTTGCACTTGTTTTGATGATGGCTTTTGTTGTTGCCTCCTTTTCGTCCTGTGCTGATTTCAAGCTTTTCCGCGCCGCTGACTCTCTTCTTGTGCCGCCTCTGTTTTATGAAGAATACGAAGGACTTGTTGAACTTTTCCGTTCGCAAATCGGCGAAAACGCTTCTCTCTGCACACCGTATGACGGCGATTACCGTTCCGCGATAGTTGTTGAGGATTTCGATTCTGACGGAGTAAAAGAAGCTTTCATTTTCTATCGTGAGTCTATGGGCGATACCACCGCAAAGGCTCGATGCTATGAAAGCATAGACGGCGAATGGAAGCCTGCGGGCGATTTCATCGGCCACGGCAATCAAGTTGAAAGCGTTACGGTCAGCGATATGAACGGCGACGGCATTTCAGAGATTATCGTTTCATGGAGCGTTTCGGGTGTTAACATAGGCAAAACCCTTTCGGTCTATCACACTTCAGGCAACAACGTTGCTTTCAAAGAAATTTCAAATGAAGTCTGCTCGGTTTCGCTTATAACCGATATTGACGGCGATTCGCTCGACGATATCTTTATGATAACGCAAAACACCAACTCAACGATTCCTCAGCGAAACGCGCGAATCATCAGCGTTTCAAAAGATTCTGCGGTTCTTAAAGGCGAGGCGAGAGTTGATGCAAACATAAGCAGCTATGTTTCGGTTAAAACAGAAAAAACAAAAGGTGCTTCGGTTCCGAGAATTTATATCGATGCCCTCAAAGGTGAGCGTCAGATGATAACTGAGCTGATTTATTGGGACAGCGTAAAGAAAAAGCTTGTTGCTCCGCTGTTTGACGAAAGCATGATGTCAACTGTCATAACTCTTCGCAACGACCCCATTCTCAGCGCTGATATCAATGGCGACGGAATAATTGACGTTCCGTCACAGACGGAGGTCTTTTCAAGCGGAACCGATGAAATCAAGATTGACCCGAGCCACCTTTATGTAACAAGTTGGCTTAATTTCTATGATGGCGGCAACGAAACGGTTGTGAGTGCGCTTGTTAACTATGAAAACGGTTATATGATTACGCTTTCGGGCAAAGACCGTTTTGAACTGAGCGTTGAGGAACTGATTGAGAGTAATTGTTGGGTTGTCAAGGAACGTAATTTTGAAACAGGTGAAGAAACGGAGCTTTATTCCGTAATCCGTGTTTCAACCGATAAAATAAACAGCGTTGCGCTTGACGGTTACGTTGCTTTGATAGAAAAAGAAGAGTATTCCGTTTACGTTCATATCAGCCCGTACGGAGCAGAAAAAGGTTTGAACGAAGATGTTCTTAAAAATAAAATCCTGCCGTTGCAGCAGGTGGTTTAAGGAAGTGTAAATTATGAAGCGTGTTTTGATTGCTGAAGATGAATCCGCTATCAGAGAGTTTATAGTTATCAATCTTCGCAGAGGCGGCTATGACGTTGTTGAAGCTTGCGACGGCGCGCAGGCGATTGAGCTTTATGATGCTTGCGGCGGCGATATTGACGTTGCGCTGCTTGACGTTATGATGCCTAACGTTGACGGCCTTGAGGTATGCAAACAGCTCCGAAGCAGAAGCAACAATCTCGGCATAATAATGCTTACTGCAAAAACTCAGGAAATGGATAAAATAACAGGTCTTATGATGGGCGCGGATGATTACGTTACAAAGCCGTTTTCGCCCACAGAGCTTGTTGCGAGGGTTGATGCCATTTACAGGCGTGTTGCTATGAACAGTTCACCAAAGCCTGTTGCGGTTGAGAGCATTGAACTCGGCGAATTTAACCTTAACCTCAGAAGCAGAACTCTTACCAAAAACGGTGTTTATATTGAACTCACACAGGTTGAGTTTCAGATGATGGAATATTTCTTCACCAACCCCGGTGCAGCTCTGAGCAGAACGGATATTCTTAACAAGGTCTGGGGTAACGAATATTTCGGTGAAGAAAAAATTGTTGACGTTAATATCAGACGCCTGAGAATGAAGGTTGAGGAAGAGCCTTCAAACCCCAAGCACTTAACAACAATCTGGGGCGTCGGATATAAGTGGATTATCTAAAGTCCGCACAAATTATTAAAGAAAGGAGAAGAGCAGATGAAATTTGTCGGCATAACAAAGCGTTGGTTTCTCAGCGTTGCATCGGTTGTTATTCTGATTCTTATTTCTGTTTCAATTGCTCTTTTGCTTTCTATCAGAAGCTATTATTACAGCGTTGCCGATATGGCGCTTGATTCTTATTCTGCCGAAGAGATTTCCGCAAACTTCAGGCTTTACGGCGATGCTGCAACCGATGGATTCAGGGCTGCAGGCAGAAACTTTGTTGAAAATTTTCCCGATAAAGACAGTATGGCTGTGTGGATTATCGACAGTTCGGGAAACATAATCCTCTCTTCCAGCGGTTTTGAAATCAAAGGCAAGGTTACGATGCCTGACTACGAAACGGCTCTTAAAGGAGAGAACAACGCAAAGTGGCAGGGCGAATTACCTTCGGGTGAAAACATAATAGCCAAAACCTGTGTTTATAATTATTCCGACGGCTCGCACGCAGGCGCAGTCAGATTTATGATTTCGCTTGAACAGATTGAGAGCCAGGTTATCAGAATTTCAATTGTAATTGCCATTGTAGGCATTGCGCTGTTTGCTCTTCTGATGTTTTCGGGCAGTATGTTTATCCGTTCAATCGTTAATCCCGTTAAATCGGTTGGCGAAACGGCAAAGAAAATTGCCGGCGGTGATCTTGAGGCGCGAATTGACCATTACCCGTATAATGACGAAATCGGCGAGCTTTGCGCAACGATAAACGATATGGCGGCTAAGCTTTCCGTTACGGACAGACTTAAAAACGATTTCATCTCAACCGTTTCTCATGAACTGCGCACACCTTTGACTGCTATTAAAGGCTGGGGAGAAACTCTTCTTCAGATAGGTGAAACCGATCCGCAGATGGCAAACAGGGGAATGAGTGTTATCATCAACGAAGCTTCAAGGCTTAATGAGATGGTTGAAGAACTGCTTGACTTCTCAAGAATGAGCAGCGGCAGAATGAAACTCAACATTGAAAGAATTGATGTTCTTGCCGAGCTTGACGAGGTTGTTTTTGCTTTCAGAGAAAGAACGGCAAAGAACGGTCTTGAAATAATTTATAACGTTCCGCAGATTCCTGCTCCGGCAACTGCGGACGCCTCAAGAATGAGGCAGGTGTTTATCAACGTTCTTGATAATGCCGTCAAATATACGGAGCACGGCGGCAAGATAGTTGTTCTTGCAGAAATCCCGAACCCCGCCACTCTTGTTGTTACAATCAGCGATACGGGCATCGGTATTCCGGCTGAGGATTTGCCGCACATCAAAGAAAAGTTTTATAAGGTTGACTCAACAATCAGAGGCTCGGGTATCGGTCTTGCAGTTGTTGACGAAATCATCAAGCTTCATAACGGCGAGTTTGAAATCGCCAGTGTTTACGGCGAAGGTACAACCGTTAAAATAACCTTGCCGCTTACGCCTGCAGATTCCGTAGCGGAGCAGGCTGATATTTCAGAAGGAGAATGACCCGATAATGAGTAAAGAGAAAAAGAAAAACGAATATGTTGCCGTTGGCGGTCAGGCGCTGATGGAAGGCATAATGATGAAGGGCCCCAAGGGTATGGCGATGTCTCTGCGTCTGCCCGACGGAACGATTGAAACTCAGATGAAGGATTTTGTTTCAATCAGAAAAAAATTCAAGCCCTTTAACATTCCGCTTATAAGAGGCGTTGTATCGTTTATTGAATCGATGATAAGCGGCTACAAGCTTCTTATGGAATCGGCTGAAAAAACCTCTCTTGAAGATATGGAAGCGGAGAATGAATCAAAGCTCGATAAATGGCTCAGCGACCATTTTGGTCCCAAGATGATGGCGGTTATCGGTTTCATTGCCGCGGTGCTCGGAATCGGAATTTCATTCTTGCTGTTTATGTATCTGCCTTCGCTTCTGTTTGACCTTACAAACAAATATCTTGCAAAAGGTGCCATCGAAATGTGGCGCGCAGTTTTTGAGGGTGTTATAAGAGTTATCATTTTCATCGTTTATATGGCGCTCGTTGCCCGTATGAAAGAAATCAGAAGAGTTTATATGTACCACGGTGCGGAACACAAAACAATTTTTGCCTTTGAACACGGCAAGGAGCTTACCGTTGCAAATATCCGCGAAGAAAAACGTTTTCATCCCAGATGCGGCACAAGCTTTATCTTCGTTACAATCATTCTCAGCATTCTGATTTCATCAATCGTTTCAATCGCATTCCCTGAGCTGACCGCAAACCGTTGGGTTTGGATTGCAACCAAGGTTCTTATGCTCCCTGCGATTATGGGTATCGGTTTTGAGTTTATTCAGCTTGCGGGCAAATATCCCAATAAATTCACAAGGCTTCTTTCCGCACCCGGTCTGCTTATGCAGAGAATAACAACCGTTGAGCCTACCGATGATATTATCGAGGTTGCGATTGAAGCAATAAAGGGCGCTCTCACGGGCGAAGTTCCTGTTAAGGAAGAAAAGAACGAAGAAACCGATTCGGCTGAGGAATAAGCGATGACTGTTAAGGAATTGCTTGAGTACGGTGCGCGTATTCTCGGCGAGAACGGAATTGATAATGCAAAAAACGAAGCGCGATGGATGTTTGAAGCAGCGTTCGGCTGCGGCAGAGATTATCCCGTTCTTCACGGTTCCGAAGATGCGGAGAGCAAAAATGCAGACCGCTTTCTCAAAATGATTGATGAGCGCAAAGACGGTATGCCTGTTCAGTACGTTATCGGCGAATGGGATTTTTACGGCGAAATCTTCAAGGTTGGTGAGGGTGTTCTTATTCCCAGACCCGAAACTGAAATGCTTGTTGATTTTGCGCTTGAGTTTCTGAGAGATAAAAAATCTCCCGTTGTTTTTGATTTGTGTGCAGGCTCGGGCTGTATAGGTCTGAGCGTTGCAAAAAACAGACCCGACTCAAAGGTTTTTTTGCTTGAAAAATCCGATAAAGCTTTTGCTTATCTCAAAGCAAACAAAGAACTGCTTGCCTGCGATAATGCAGAGCTTATAAGCGGTGATTTATTCAGCGGCTTTGAAGGCTTTGATTTGCCGAAGCCCGATTTGATTCTTTCAAATCCGCCTTATATCGAATCTGCAGAAATCCCTCTTCTTCAGCAAGAGGTGCAGAAAGAACCTTCAATGGCACTTGACGGCGGCGAGGACGGCTATGATTTTTACAGGGCGCTTGCTTCGCTCTGGCTGCCATATTGTAATGGTGCGATAGCGATTGAGTGTGGCGAAAACCAGACGAAAACCATAGAAGATTTATTCAGCAAAATTTGTGCCGAGGTTCGTTCCGAAAACGATTTTAACGGCGTCGGAAGAACTGTTTACGGCTTTATTCAAAGAAGGAATTAATTATGTTATTGGATTTGTTAACCGGCAAAGGTGATATGACGAGCGTGCTCATCGGTCTGATGGCGAGCGTGTTTGTTGTTTTCTGCACCTTACCTATCCACGAATTTGCACATGCATACGTTGCAACAAAGCTCGGCGACGATACTCCCGAAAGAAGAGGCAGATTAACGCTTAATCCTCTGGCTCATATCGACCCGATGGGTGCGGTTATGATTATTCTTGTGGGCTTCGGCTATGCAAAGCCCGTTCCCGTTAATGCAAGAAGATTTAAAAACCCCAAAGCGGGTATGGCGATAACCGCTTTTGCAGGCCCCGTTTCAAACCTTGTTCTGGCTCTGATTTTTAAGCTTCTTTCAAACCTTGCGCTGTTCCTTTATTTCAAAAACGTTGCGCTCGTTTGGCAGGTTTCGGGCTTGTTCTTTAACTATGCGGCGATAATCAACGTCAGTCTTGCGGTGTTCAATCTTTTTCCCATTCCTCCGCTTGACGGTTCAAAGATTCTGGCACTCGTTATTCCGCCCAAATATTATTTCAAATATATGCAGTATGAGCGCTATATTATCCTTGCTCTGTTTGCGCTCATCTTTATAGGTGTGCTCGATGTTCCGCTTGCTTTTCTCACAGAGGGAATAATGGGAATCATCAGCAAAATCGCATGGATACCGTTTAAGTTTTTATTATAATTATCCCCATTGAAGGGAGCAAAAGCTTTTGGATAAATTTCAGTATAAGCTTGAGGTTTTTGAGGGACCGATGGACCTCTTGCTTCAGCTCATAAGTAAAAAGAAATTAAGCATCAACGATGTTCCGATTATGGAAATCATAGAGCAGTATCTTGATTACGTTCGTCAGATGCAGGAGGATAACCTCGATGTTTCAAGCGAATTCCTTGAAATGGCTGCAAGACTTCTTTACATCAAAACCGTTTCGCTTCTTCCTGTTCACGAAGAAGCCGAAAAGCTGGTTGAAGAGCTTCGCGGTGAGCTGACGGAATATCAGGATTGCAAGCTTGTTGCAGGTAAGCTTCAGCAGCAGGCAAAGGGCTTTGAGTTCTATGGCAGAGAGCCTGAAGAATTTGAACCCGATATGACTTATACCAGAGTGCACGAACCCGTTGAGATTTATAAAGCCTATCTTGCGGCTGTTGGCAAGGGTATGCGCCGTTTGCCGCCGCCGATTGAGGCGTTCAAGGGCATTGTTGCCCACAAGATTGTTTCGGTTGCATCAAGAATCCGCGTTATTATTGACCGCTTCAAAAACAGCAAAAAGCAAAAATTTGCGTCGTTTTTTGAAGGTTCTGAATCCCGTTCCGAGATGGTTGCAACCTTTCTTGCCCTGCTTGCGATGGCAAAGGCAAAAAGAATTTATTTTGACGGTAACGGTGAAAACGTTGACGTAACCTTGCTTCAGGGCAGAGGGGAGAGTATTGAAATTGACGAATGAACAGATTCGTGCGGCGTGCGAAGCAATTCTTTTTGCTTCGGGCGAGCCGCTTGAATGCGCAAGAATAGCAGAAGCGCTTGAGCTTGATATGGATATGGTTTCGGGTGCTTTGTGGGAGCTTGCCCGTTCTCTTGATGAGCGAGGCAGCGGAATCTGTCTTCTGCGTTTGGGCAGCAAATATCAGCTCTGCTCAAGGGTTGAATATGCTCAGCAGGTAAGAAGCGTTCTTGATATAAAAAAGAATGCACCTCTTTCGCCTGCGGCGTTTGAAGTGCTTGCGGTTGTTGCCTATAACCAGCCCGTAACAAAAGCCTACGTTGAACAGATAAGAGGCGTTGATTGCTCCGGCGTTATTTCAACGCTCTGCCAGAAAGGCTTGCTGGAAGAGAAGGGCAGACTTGATTTGCCCGGCAGACCCTTGCTTTACGGTACAACACCTGATTTCCTGCGTTGCTTCTGTCTCTCATCGCTTTCGGAGCTTCCCGAGCTTCCCGAAAGACCCGAGGTTGATGACCTGCAGGATGATGAAATCAATAACGAGCAGGGCGAACAGATAAGAAGCTTTTTCCAGGCGGAAGAATAATTGAGAAGGAGGTATCGGCGTGACGGCGCTTTATATCATACTCGGCATCATTGCTTTTTTTGTGATTCTTCTTTCAATAAAAATTGCAGTAACGGTTCATTATGAAGATGATATTGCTTTGAGTGTAAAATGGCTTTTCCTTAACATAAAAATTCTTCCTGCAAAAGCCAAGGAGGACCATAAGAAAAAGCCCAAGAAAGAAAAGAAGAAAAAGAAAAAAGATGAAGAACCTAAAGAAGAAAGCGAGATAATCAAAGAGCCCAAGAAAAAGAAGAAGGGCGATAATATGTTTGTCCGCTTCTATAAAAACCGCGGAGTCAGCGGCGTTATTCAGCTTCTCAAAGATGCTCTCAAGGCTCTCGGCGGTATGTTCGGCAGAATATTCAGAGCATTCAAGATTGAAGAACTTTATATTGCTATGACTGCCGGCGGCGGTGATTCTGCAGAAACGGCAATCCAATACGGCAAAATCTGCTCTGCCGCATTCCCGGCAATGGGTCTGCTTGTTAATAAAATGAAAATCAAGAAATACAGTATTGATATTTCTCCCGATTTCATTTACGGAAAAACAGAAGCAAGACTCCATACCAAAATTTCTCTCAGACCAATCAAGCTGATTAACGCAGTCTTTGTTCTGGTCTTTGAGCTTCTCTTTAAGGTTGTATTTAAACTGCTTAAGCACAGCAAGGCTCCCGAAGAGCCTAAAGTGGAAAAGCAGATTAATAAATAATTTTCAATAAATCAGAAAACGAAAGGCGGAAAACAAAATGAAACAGCAGTCAGCATCAGGTATCCTCGGCACATCAATCGAAAAAATCAAGGATCTCGTAGACGTAAGCACAATTATCGGTGACCCCATCAAGGTTAGCGATACTCTTCAGATTATCCCCGTTTCAAAGGTTACATACGGCTTTGCTTCAGGCGGCACAGACTTCCCCTCAAAGAACAACGCTGAACTCTTCGGCGGCGGCGGCGGAGCAGGCATCACAATCTCTCCCGTTGCTTTCCTCGTTGTTAATAACGGCAGCGTAACAGTAAGATATCTCAACGCTGCTGAAGGCTCTGTTGAAAGAGCAATCGGTATGATTCCCGACGTTGTTGATAAGGCAACAGAAGTTATCACAAAGCTTGTTAAGAAGGGCGAAGACCCCGTTGAAGAAGCAATCAACGATTATATGGAAACTCCTGCTGAAGAGAAATAATTTTTTTCGTCTTAAAATCATATATTGAAACAGCACCGCATCGGCGTTGACCGATGCGGAGCTAAACCGATATGTGAGGATGAAAAGAGATTGAAAAAGGTTTTATCGGCAGTAATTGCAGGTGTTATTTTTGTTTTGTCATTCTGTACGGCATACGGCGCGGATTTGTCGCTGAGTGCGCAGAGCGCAGTGCTTATGTGCGTTGAAAACGGAGAAATACTGTTTGAGAGCAATGCGGATAAGCGCTTGTCAATGGCAAGCACAACAAAAATAATGACCTCTCTGCTTGCTCTTGAGGCAGGTACGCCCGAAAAAGAAATCGTTGTTACTGAAAAAATGGTTTCGGTTGAAGGCACTTCAATGGGTCTTCAGGCAGGTGACAGCGTTTCGCTCAGGGAGCTTGTTTACGGTATGCTCCTGCAATCGGGTAACGATGCGGCGAATACGGTTGCATACGTTATCGGCGGCAGTCCCGAGGGTTTTGCCGCAATGATGAATGTCAGAGCCGATAAAATCGGTATGAAAAACACAAACTTTGTTACGGCGTCGGGTCTGGATGATGAGGAGCATTATTCAACCGCCCGTGATATGGCTTTGCTCGCGGCGGAGTGCCTTAAGAACCCCGAATTTACCGCGATATGTTCAAAGAAAACCGCAAAACTCACTTACGGCAATCCTCCTTATGCGAGAACGCTCACAAACCATAACCGTCTTCTGTGGAGCTATCCCGACTCAATCGGCGTTAAAACCGGCTTCACAAAGAAAAGCGGAAGATGTCTTGTGAGTGCGGCAAAAAGAGGCGGCGTAACACTTGTTGCGGTTACTCTCAATGCGCCGGACGATTGGGCGGACCATAAGCAGATGCTTGATTACGGATTCACCGTTTGCAAAAGCGGTCTGCTCACCTGCGATTTATCGCAGACGTTGTTGCCTGTATGTGGCGGCAAAAAGGCTTCGGTAAAGCTCAGACTTTCTTATGAGAGCGAGGGCATTGCGGATGCTCAGTGCGTTTTGCTTTTAAAGCCGTTTGAATATGCGCCTTTGAATGAAGGCGATATTGTCGGTAATGCGGTGTTTGTCGGCGGCGGCAAGATTGTTGCCGAAATACCCGTTGAAGCGGCAGAGAGTGTTGAGGCATACGTTGTTCCCGTTGAAAAACAAGAGAAAAAAGGTTTTTTTGAAAACCTGATTGATAAAATAAAAGAATTTTTTACTCAGAGGTGAAATCGGTTGCCCGATAATAAAATAAGACTCCAGAAATTTCTCTCCGAAGCAGGTGTTGCTTCAAGAAGAAAAGCGGAAGAAATGATAAGAGCCGGCAAAGTTAAGGTTAACGGTGCAGTTGCACAGATCGGCGACAGCGTTGACCCTAAAAAAGATACCGTTACAGTCGGCGGCAAGAAAATCAGAAAAGAAAGCAGTCTTCGCTATATTCTGCTCAATAAGCCCAGAGGTTACGTTACAACAACCGACGATGAGCTTGGCAGAAAGTGCGTTCTGGAGCTTGTTTCCGACGTTAAAGAAAGAATTTATCCCGTTGGCAGGCTTGACAGGGTGTCGGAGGGTGCGCTGATTCTCACTAACGACGGTGCTTTTGCCAATGCAATGATGCACCCGTCAAGACACGTTCCCAAAACTTACAGGGTTACTGTTCGCCCTGAGATAACAGCTGAGCAGGTTGATATTCTCTCAACGGGCGTTGAAATTGAAGGCAGAATGACTGCCCCTGCGGATGTTCGCGTTCTTTCAAAAGAAGACGGAAGAGCTGTTATTGAAATTGTTCTTTATGAGGGCAGAAACAGGCAGATCCGCCGTATGTGCGAGGCGCTTGAACTTGAGGTTGCAAGACTTCGCAGAATAGCTGTCGGCTCGGTTAAGCTCGGTATGCTTCAGACGGGCGAATGGCGCGACCTGACTCCTGAAGAGGTTGAAAAGCTTCTTTCGCAGGCAGGTGTCAAAAAGAAAGGCGGAAACTCAAAATGATAACCTTTCTTCCCGACCATAAGCAGGATTGTTTCTGCTTCAGAGCTTTTGAAAACGGTGAGGAGCTTGGCTTTTGCACTTACAGAAACGAAGGTTACCGTATGGTGTTCCTTTCAATGGAGTGTGCCGACGATATCGCTGCAGAAGGTCTTGCAAGGGCTGCGATGAACAGCGCCGCCAATCAGAATGCGTATCTTGCCGTAATTTCAAAGGAGCTTTACCGCCCTGCGTTTGCAAGGCTCGGTTTTGAAAATGCAGACGGAGCTTTTGTTGAAATCCCCGAAGCGCTTGCAGGCGGTTGTTCCTGTTCACATAATTAAACCACGGAGATGAATTTTAAATGATAAAAAGTATGACCGGTTACGGCAGATGCCAACAGCTTGCCGACGGTATGAATATAACGGTTGAAATCAAAAGCGTCAACCACAGATATTTTGAGTTTTCCTCAAAGCTTCCCAGAAGCTACGGTTTCCTTGATGAAAAGCTGAAAAGCTTTTTTATGGGTAAGCTCACAAGAGGCAAAATGGAATGCTATGTTCAGATAGAAACGGTTGAAGAACCTGATACAATTATCAGCGTCAACCATCCTCTCGTTAAAGGCTATCTTGATGCTTATAAAGAACTTTCTGAAACCTACGGTCTTGAAAACAATATCAGGATTTCGGATATCTCAAGAGTGAGCGATATTTTCTCAATCCGCAAGCAGGCGGCTGATGAGGATAAAATCTGGGCGGCGGTGCAGACTGTTGCCGAAGAAGCGCTTAACGGTTTTGTTGCCATGCGCGAGCGTGAAGGCGAAAGACTCAGAGCCGACGTTCTTTCAAGGCTTGAAACTATTCTTGATAACGTTGCTTTCATTGAAGAGCGTTCACCCGAAACCGTTAAGGAATATAACGAAAAGCTTCTGGGCAGACTGCGTGAATTGCTTGCCGATGCGCATATAGAAGAACAGAGAATTCTTACAGAAGCCGCAATTTTTGCCGATAAAATCGCCGTTGCGGAAGAAACCGTCAGACTTCGCAGCCATATTTCGCAGATGCGTTCATTCCTCGATTCAAGCGAAGCAGTCGGCAAAAAGATGGATTTCCTTATTCAGGAATTTAACAGAGAAGCTAACACAATCGGCTCAAAGGCTCAGGATGTTGAGATTGCGCGCAGAGTTGTTGCAATCAAAGCAGAGATTGAAAAGATTCGTGAGCAGATACAGAATATTGAATAAAACGGAGGCGATAAAATGAAGCTGATTAATATCGGTTTCGGCAATATGGTCAATGCAAGCCGTCTTGTTGCCATCGTCAGCCCCGAGTCAGCGCCTATCAAGCGTATTATTCAGGAATGCAAAGAAAAAGGAACGCTTATTGACGCAACTCACGGCAGAAGAACAAGAGCTGTTATCATAACAGACAGCGACCACGTTATTCTTACATATCTCCAGAGTGAAACGGTTGCAAACAGGCTTAACGACGATATGGACGAGCTTGAGGATGAGGAGGATGAAGAATGAGAGATAACGGAGTTCTTATTATTCTTTCAGGTCCTTCGGGTTCAGGTAAGGATACCGTGCTCAATAAGCTTGTTGAGATTGATGAAAACGTTAAGGTTTCGGTTTCAATGACAACGCGCGAAAAACGCGAGGGCGAAATTGACGGTTTCCATTATTATTTCGTAAGCCGTGATTACTTTGAAAAGAAGATAGCTGAAAACAGAATGCTCGAATATGCCGAATATGCAAAGAATTATTACGGTACACCTGCAGAGCCTGTTGATGAAATGCTCAGCCGGGGCAAATCGGTTATTCTTAAAATCGAAGTTCAGGGTGCAGAAAAAATCAGAAACCGCTATGATAACGTTATCAGCATCTTCCTTATGCCGCCTTCAATGCGTGTGCTTGAAGAAAGGCTCAGAGGCAGAGGCAGCGAGGATGAAGAAACCGTTCAGCACAGACTTTTCATTGCGCGCGAAGAAATCCGCAGAGCATATGAATATGATTACGTTGTTTTTAACGATACCGTTGAAAACGCGGCAAATTGCATAGAAGCAATCATAACAGCCGAAAGGCACAAAATTGAAAGAAACAAAAACATTATAAGCGAGGTAATCAACAATGTTTAATCCCGATCTCAGAGGCGTACTCAAAAACCATCTCAGCCGTTACTCACTTGTAACAGCAACAGCTAAAAGAGCAAGAGAAATTGCCGAAGAAGCAGAAGAAAACAAAGAAATTATGACTGAAAAGCCCGTAAGCGTTGCTCTTGATGAGATTCTTGCAGGTCAGTTCACAATCATCGAACCCGAAGAAATCAGAAACATCTGATTGGTATAATCAAAAATCTGCGAAGGGAGGGGTAATCGGATGAAATATGCAAAGGTTGCGGTTGAAGCCGCGGTTTTCACCTTTGATAAAGCGTTTGATTATGCAATTCCCGAGCAGTTTGAGGCTTCGGTCAAAAAGGGCAGCAGAGTTACCGTGCCTTTCGGCAACGGTAACAAAAAGCGTATAGGTATTGTTTTTGATATTTCGGATACAACCGAGAGCAAAAAAGTCAAAAAAATCACCGAGGTTCTTGATAAAGAGCCTATGCTTAATGAAGAAATGCTCTCGCTTGCCGAATGGATAAAAGACAGAACCTTCTGCACGCTTTACGAAGCGGCAAAGGCGATGCTTCCCACAGGCATAAATCACCGTATGGTGCTTTCGTATGCCGCCGACCCTGAAGCTGATTCAAAAAAAATCAGCGCCCTTGAAGGCGTTGAAAAAGAGTTTTACGGTTACGTAGCAAAAAAAAGCGTTTTCGTTAAAGCGGACACTGTTTTCAAGGCAATCGCCGTTAAGGCGGATGCAGAGATACCTGCGTCTCTTGTGCGCAAGGGTCTGCTTTTAACAAGCAGCGATGCGGTGCGAAATCTCGGTGATTTATCCGTTCGTATGATGCGCCTTGTGCAGACAGAAGAAGAGGTTAAGCTGACCTCAAAGCAAAAGCAGATTTACGATGTGCTTTGTGACGTCGGCACTGCGAGCGTCAAGGAGCTTTGCTATTTCACAGGTCTTACTCCTGCGGTTGCAAACGCTCTTGTTAAAAACGGTGTTGCCGAATTTTATGAGCAACCTGTTATGAAGCTGCCCGATTTCAGCAACGAAAAAGGGGAGCGCACCCCGATTCTGCTCACCGACGAACAAAACGAAGCACATAACAAGCTTTCTTCTATGGCTGAAAGCGGCAAGCCTGCGGTTTCGCTGCTTTACGGCGTTACGGGCAGCGGCAAAACTTCGGTTTATATGAGCGTTATTGACGGTGTTGTGGACAGCGGCAAATCCGTTATCGTTATGGTGCCCGAAATCGGTCTCACTCCGCAGACTCTTTCGCTTTTCTGCAAGCGTTACGGCAGTAACGTTGCGGTCTTTCATAGCGCGCTTTCCGTAAGAGAGCGTCTTGAAGAATGGAAAAGAGTTAAAAGCGGCAAGGCGAAAATCGTTATCGGCACAAGAAGCGCAGTTTTTGCTCCGCTTGAAAATCTCGGTCTTATCATAGTTGATGAGGAGCAGGAGCATACATATAAATCCGAACAGACTCCCCGATACAGCGCAATCGACGTTGCCAAATACAGGGCGGCTTATAATAACTGCCTGCTTATTCTTGCTTCCGCAACCCCGAGCGTTGAGAGCTATGCGGCGGCGCAAAGCGGCAAATATGAGCTTTGCACTTTAACAAAGCGTTACGGAAACGCGGTTTTGCCCGAGGTGCTGACCGTTGATATGCGAAGCGAAGAGAAAGCACCCGGCAGCAGAGCAATCAGCCAAACTCTTTATGATTCTTTAAAACAAAATCTTGAAAACGGCAGGCAATCGATTCTGCTGATTAACAGGCGAGGTTTCCATACCTTTGCTGCCTGCAATTCCTGCGGTGAGGTCATTTGTTGCCCTCAATGCAGTATTTCAATGACTTACCATACCGCAAACAACCGCCTTATGTGTCATTATTGCGGACATTCAGTGCCTTTTTCAAGCAAATGTCCCGAGTGCGGCGAGGATGCCGTCAGATATTCGGGCTTTGGTACACAAAAAATTGAAGAAGAACTGGCAACTCTTTTGCCCGAAGCAAAAATCGTAAGAATGGATACTGACTCAACGGCAGGCAAAAATTCTCACGAAAAGCTTCTGGATAGCTTCGCAAAAGGTGAATACGATATAATGATAGGCACGCAGATGGTTGCAAAGGGTCTGAATTTCCCGAACGTAACTCTCGTTGGCGTTGTTTCGGTTGACCAGCAGCTTTATAACGACGATTTCCGCAGTCTTGAAAAAACCTTTTCTCTGCTTACACAGGTTGTGGGCAGGGCAGGCAGAGGCGACGTTGAAGGAACTGCGGTTATCCAGACTCTCACTCCCGAAAATGAAATCATCCGTCTTGCTGCAAAGCAGGATTATGATGAATTTTTCAAAACAGAAATAAAACTTCGCAAGGCTTTGGTTTATCCGCCTTATTGCGATTTGTGCGTTGTGGGCTTCACAGGCAGTAACGAATCGGTTGTTAAATCGGCGGCAAACAATGCGCTTACACTTATCAGAAATTATACAACAGGCGAATTCGCGGGCGAAAAGATAATAACTCTCGGACCGATGCCTGCAAGAGTAGCGAAAATCAGCGGCAGATTCCGCTACAGACTGATTATCAAATGCCGCAACTCAAAAAGATTCAGGCAAATGATATCGGCTATGCTTGTTGAAATGGGCAAGGATAACCGCTTCTCAAGCGTAACAACGTATGCGGATATCAATCCCGAATCAACAGTATAATATTACATTATATATTATTAACTCGGCGGAGGATATCTGCCGATTGAAAGGTGAAAATTATCTATGGCTATCAGAAATATTGTAAAAATCGGCGACCCGATTCTTGCAAAAACATCACGAAAAGTTGAAAAATTTGATGCCCGTCTGTGGACATTGCTTGACGATATGAAAGAAACAATGTATGCGGCAAACGGTGCTGGTCTTGCGGCTGTGCAGGTGGGTATTTTAAGGCGCGTTGTGGTTATCGACTGCGGCGACGGATATATTGAGCTTATCAATCCCGAAATCATTAAAAGAGAAGGCGAACAGTTTGCCGAAGAAGGATGTCTCTCTCTTCCCGGCGAAATCGGCACAACCTGCAGACCTGCAACCGTAAGAGTGCAGGCACAGGACAGAAACGGCAAATGGTGCGTTTACACAGGCGAAGACCTCAAAGCACGTTGCTTCTGCCACGAAATCGACCATCTTGACGGAATTGTTTTCACTCAGCGTGTTATCAAAAAGGAGAATGCCGAATGAGAGTAGTTTTTATGGGCACACCCGAATTTGCGGTGCCTTGCCTTCAGAAGCTTATTGATTGCGGCCACGAAGTGACAGGTGTTTTTACCCAGCCTGATAAACCGCAGGGCAGAAAAATGGTGCTCACTCCTCCGCCTGTCAAGGTGCTTGCACAGGAAAACGGAATAACCGTTTATCAGCCCACCAAAATGCGCGACGGTACGGCTCTTGAAATGCTTAAAGAAGCCAATCCCGAGCTTGTTATCGTTGTTGCTTACGGCAAAATCCTTCCCAAAGAAATTCTCGAATTCCCCAAGTACGGTTGCATCAATATCCACGCTTCCTTGCTTCCCGAGCTTCGCGGCGCCGCACCCATTCAGTGGTCGGTTATCAACGGCTGTGAAAAAACGGGCGTTACCTCAATGCAGATGGACGAAGGTCTTGATACGGGCGATATGCTCATAAAGGGCGAGGTTGAAATCGGCATCAACGAAACCGCAGGCGAGCTTCACGATAAGCTTTCTGCTCTGGGTGCGGATATTCTTGAAAAAACAATCGACGCTTTGCTTAAAGGGGAACTTAAACCCGAAAAACAGAACAACGATTTGTTCACCTATGCTCCGATGCTTTCCAAAGAATTGTCACCAATTGACTGGAATTTAAGCGCAAAAGCGGTTCACGATAAAATAAGAGGTCTTTCACCCTGGCCGTCGGCAAACGCAATGCTTTGCGGCAAAAAGGTGAAAATTCATAAATCCGTTCTCGCTCCCGAGAAAGGCACAAAGGCAGGCGAAATTGTTGCGGCAGATAAACGCCTTGTTGTTGCCTGCGGTGATATGAACTGCATTGAAATTCTCGAACTTCAGGCAGAGGGCAAAAAATCAATGAATGCGGCTGATTATCTGAGGGGTAATCCCGTTGCGGCAGGAACGGTTATGGAATAACTCGAAAGGAGTCGCGAAATGTTTTTTATAGATTATTGGTATATAGTTCTTGTTGTGCCTGCAATGATTCTTGCAGCGTGGGCACAGTTCAAGGTTAAATCAACTTTTAACAAATACTCAAAAGTTCCCAATAACAGAAAAGTTACGGGAGCCTATGCTGCTCAGGCAGTTCTCAGTTATTACGGAATTTCAAACGTCAGGATAGAGCGCGTAAACGGCAGTCTGACCGACCATTTTGACCCGAGAACAAACGTCATTAGACTTTCTGACAGTGTTTATAACAGCACGAGCGTTGCGGCAATCGGCGTTGCTTGCCACGAAGCGGGTCATGCCGCCCAGCACGCGGAGGGCTATGCACCCATACGTATAAGGAATTCAATTCTTCCCGTGTGCAACATCGGCTCAACGCTTGGCATACCTCTGGCGCTTATAGGTCTTTTTATGGGCGCTGAACCCATTATTTATCTTGGAATTGCTCTTTATGCGGGTATTTTTATCTTCCACCTTGCAACACTTCCTGTTGAATTCAACGCAAGCCGCAGAGCGATATCCGTTATTGATGCGACTGACCTTCTTTATGATGACGAGATAGGCGGCGCAAAAAGAGTTCTTTCTGCCGCGGCGATGACCTACGTTGCATCTATGCTTGTGGCGCTTGCAAACGTTTTGCGTTTTGCTTTAAGAATACTTGCAATGAACAGCAGACGCAGAGATTGACCCCGAAAGGATGTTTTGAAATATGAAAAATGCGAGGCAGGCGGCATTTGAAGCCTTGCTCAAAATACAAAGAGAGGGCGCGTATTCAAACCTTGTTGTTGATGCGTCGTTAAAAGAAAACGACCATTTTGACGAGAGGGACAAAGCCTTTTTCTCAAATCTTGTTTACGGCACGCTGGACAGGCTGATTCTTATTGATTATAACCTCAGCCTCTATCTTAATCAGCCTGTGCGCAAGCTCAAGCCTGAGCTTCACACCATTCTCAGGCTCGGTACATATCAGCTTTTGTTCCTTGATAAAGTGCCTTCAAGCGCGGCGGTTAATGAGAGCGTAAAGCTTGCCAAGGTCAATAAGTCTGCTTTCGCGGCATCGCTTGTTAATGCTGTGCTTCGAAGAGTTGCGGATAACGGTCTCAAGCTCCCCGAAGGAGCAGAGAATGACCCCGATTACCTTGCAATCAAATATTCCTGCCCCGAATGGCTCATTTCAATGTGGATTGATGCTTACGGATTTGATAATGCAATTGCGCTTGCAGAAAAAGCTCTTGAAGCGGCTCCCGTTGTTGTTAAGGTTAACACCCTGAAAATATCGGTTGATGACCTTATCTGGAAGCTTGCGGAAGAGGGCGTTATAGCAGAAAAGAGCGAAAAATTCCCCGAATCACTCGTGCTCAATAATACGGGTGCGGTTGAAGAATTGCTTGCTTATCAGGAAGGTTATTTCCACGCACAGGATTTTGCCTCGCAGATTTGCTGTAAAGTTGTTGACGCCAAACCCGGCGAAACGGTGTTTGACCTTTGCTCGGCACCGGGCGGCAAGGCATTCACGATTGCTGAGGGAATGCAGAACACGGGTTGCGTGAGAGCGTTTGACGTTTATCAGTCAAGAGTTGACCTTATCAAAAGCGGAGCAAAAAGACTCGGGCTTGATAACGTTTATACATATCTTTCAGATGCATCTATTTTTAATGAAAATTACGGTATGGCAGACAGAGTGCTCTGCGACGTACCGTGCTCAGGTCTTGGTATTATAAGACGCAAACCTGAGATTCGTTTCAAAAAATCAGCCGATATTGACAATTTACCTGAATTACAGTATCGTATTCTTTGCAATGCCACAAAGTATCTTAAAGACGGCGGCAGACTTGTTTATTCAACCTGCACGCTCAATCCCAAAGAAAATGATGAGGTCTGCGACAGATTCCTTGCGGAGCATCCCGACTTTGAGGCGGTTAAGATTCTGCCCGAAATGCGCAGATACAGCGAAAACGATAAATACCTTACACTTATGCCCCACGTTCATTCAACAGACGGATTCTTTGTTGCGGCATTTCAAAAAAACGGAGGAAATAAATGAGCAGAGATATTTTATCAATGACCTTTGAAGAGCTCTCGCAGGCGTTTGCCGCTGAGGGCATTCAGGGCTTTCGCTCAAAGCAGGTTTATGAATGGCTCCACCGTCATCTTGCGCTGAGCTATGATGAAATGACAAATCTGCCTAAGGCTCTGCGCGAAGAGCTGAAAGAAAAATTCCCGATTATATGTGCTTCAATTATTAAAAAACAGGTTTCAAAAACCGACGGCACCGTAAAGCTTCTTTTTGAAATGCAAGACGGTGACTATATTGAAAGCGTTGTAATGAAATATAAATACGGCTATACGATATGCGTTTCTTCGCAAATCGGCTGCAAAATGGGTTGTGCTTTTTGCGCTTCAACCCTTGGCGGATTCAAACGGAGCCTGTCACCCGGCGAAATTCTTTCGCAGGTTTACGCGGCTCAAAAAGAAATAGGCGAGCGTATTTCACATATTGTTTTAATGGGTCTGGGCGAGCCGCTTGATAACTATGATAACGTTATGCGGTTTATTTCTCTTGTGACCGACGAAAAAGGTCTTAACCTTTCTATGCGCAACATTTCGCTTTCAACCTGCGGAATAGTTCCGAAAATTCAGGATTTACTTAATAAAAAGCTACAACTTACTTTATCGATTTCACTGCATGCTCCCACCAATGAGCTGCGTGATAAAATAATGCCCGTCAACCACCGTTATAAGGTTGAAGAGCTTCTTGCAATGTGCAGAAAATATGCGGGCGAAATTTCAAGGCGCATTTCGTTTGAATATGCGATGCTTTCGGGCGTTAACGACAGTGACGAATGCGCAAGAATATTGGCTTCAAAGCTTAAGGGTATGCTTTGCCACGTTAACCTAATTCCTGTTAACGAGGTTAAAGAAAGTCCGTTTAAGCCGAGCAGTCCCGAAAGGGTTGAAAAGTTTGTTTCAATCCTTGCCAAAAACGGTATCAATGCAACGGTGCGCCGCAAGCTCGGCTCCGATATTGATGCTTCCTGCGGCCAGTTAAGGCGCAAAGAAAAAGAAAAACATTCAGAAAAGGAGGGCGCGGAATGAAAATTGTTGCAAGAACAGACCGAGGTTTAGTTCGTGAAAACAATCAGGATTCCTATACCTGCGGCGAGCTTTCGGGCGGCGCGGCATTTGCAGTTGTCTGCGACGGTATGGGCGGCGCCGCCGAGGGTGCATTTGCAAGCTCGGAAGCGGTTAAAATCATCCGCGAAAAAATAAACAGCGGTTATAAGAACGGAATGAGCGATATTTCCGTTAAGGCATTGCTCGTTTCGGCGCTTGAAAATGCAAATAAACATATTTATCTGCTCTCCCTGACTGATGAAAAATATTACGGCATGGGAACCACGGCTGTTGCCGCTATAGCAACAGATGAGTTCGTTTATATTGCTCATGCAGGCGACAGCAGAGCTTACCTGATAGCGGACGGCGAGGCAAATCGGCTTACCCGAGACCATTCTGTTGTTCAGAATATGCTTGAAAACGGTGAGATAACTCCCGATGAGGTTGCCGATCATCCCAAAAAGCACATTATAACCCGCGCAATCGGTGTTGACAGTGAGCTGAGGGTTGACTTTTGTCAGGAACAGTTTGACGACGATACGCTTATTCTTCTTTGTTCAGACGGTCTGACAAACTACGTTACGGATGAAAAAATTGTTGAGTTGACTTGTGACGGCGGATATTTTGAATATGCCGGCAAACTCGTTGACCTTGCGTTAAAAAACGGCGGCGGCGACAACGTTACGGTTGTTGCTCTTGCGAAGTGATGAGATATCTCGGAAAGGAATGATTATATGGATAATTATACCGGTAAAAGGCTTGACGGACGCTACGAAATCCAAGAGGTAATCGGCGTTGGCGGTATGGCCGTTGTTTATAAAGCGTATGATAATATTGACGACAGAATAGTTGCAGTTAAAATTCTTAAAGATGAATACCTTGCAAATGAGGAATTCCGCCGCAGATTCAAGAATGAATCAAAGGCAATTGCCGTTTTGTCTCACCCCAATATTGTTAAGGTTTTCAACGTCAGCTACGGTGACAGACTTCAGTATATCGTTATGGAATACGTTGAAGGCATTACGCTTAAGGAATATATTGAGCAGCAGGGCAAACTCGGAATCAAAGAAACAGTGCATTTCACAATGCAGATTCTCCGCGCGCTTCAGCACGCTCACGATAAGGGCATTGTTCACAGGGATATCAAGCCCCAGAATATTATGCTCCTCTCAAACGGCAACATAAAGGTAACGGATTTCGGCATTGCCAGATTCAGTTACAGCGATACAAAAACAATGACAGACAGCGCAATCGGTTCTGTTCATTATATAAGCCCCGAGCAGGCAAGAGGCGGTACCACCGATGACAGAGCAGATATCTATTCCGTAGGTGTTGTTATGTATGAAATGCTTACGGGTCAGGTTCCCTTCCAGTCGGATAACTCTGTTTCGGTTGCTCTTATGCAGCTTCAGAACGAGGCAAAGAGACCCAGAGAGCTTAACAACAATATCCCTGTTGGTCTTGAGCAGATTGTTATGCACGCAATGCGCAAAAACACAAGAGAAAGATATCAGTCTGCTGCAGAAATGCTTCTTGATATTGAAGAGTTCAAGAGGAATCCCACAATCAGATTCCAGAAAGACTATTTTGTTGATAACGACCCCACAAAATACGTCAATAAAAAGCCCGAGGTTGCAGTTAAACCTGCAGTTCCTCCCGTTGCCCCCGTTGTTGTTCCTCCGGCTCCTCCTGTTGCTCCCGGATTTGGTCTTGAGGATGATGAAGACGATGCAGATTCGCGCAACAGAGTTGGTGCGGCAATAATCGGTATTGTTGTTGGCCTTGTGCTTGCTGCAATTGTTTCAATTGCCGTTCTTTGGTTTGTTCGTCCGGATGTTATTGACAGTATTCCCGGTATCAGCACGTTTCTCAAGGCTGATGAGAGAACGGTTGAAAACTTTGTCAATATGAACTATAAGTCTCAGATTGACGGCAAAACAAAGTATTCAAGCTATAAATTTATTGTTGTCGAACAGCCCAACGCAAGCTATAAAAACGGTGTTGTTCATGCTCAGAGCCCTGCTCCCGGAACAGAACGCAAAAAGGGCGATGAAGTTACGCTTTACGTTACGAACAATAACAAGAAGGTTATAGTTCCCGACCTCGAAAATGAGCATTGGGAACAGGCGAAGAGAACTCTTGAAGATATGGGCTTTGAGGTAATTCTCAGACCCGAAATTAATTTCAACTATGATGTAGGCAGCGTTCTCAGAACAGAGCCTTCAAAGGGTTCCGAGGTTGCCGAACGCTCAAAGATAACGGTTGTTTATTCCCAGAAACCCGATAACGAGATAGCTGTTGTAAACGTTGTTAATATGGACGTTGAAATGGCAAAAGAACTTCTTGAATCGCAGAATCTCCGCGTTGTTGTTAAAGAAGAAAACAGCGATAAGAAATTCGGTGTTGTGCTTGACCAGAATCCCAAAGACGGCGAAAAGCTTTTCCCCGGTCAGGAAGTTACTTTGACAGTCAGCAACGGTATCCCTGCTTCTGCTGAAGCAACAATTGCTTTTGATTTGCCCTCAAAGTCATCAAGAGGCACTCTCGAAGTTTACGTTAACAATGACTTTACCAAGGAAGTTGCCGTTCTTCTTGACGGCAGTTCATATAACCTTAAAGTAACAGGCAGCGGCGACAGCAGCTTGGTTAAAATCAGAGTTGACGGCAGAGACTATTATTCCTGCATCGTCAATTTCAATACCGCACCTCCCACGGTTGTCAGCGGCGCATATGCTTCGATTATGAACAGCACTTCCGGCAAGATTCCTAATGTTACAGGCAAATCCGAAGCTCAGGCTAAGGCAGAACTTAATGCGGCAGGCTTCTGGAATATCAGCGTTACTGAAACAATAGTGGCTGATGAAACTCAGGTTGGTATTGTTCAGTCACAGAATCCTTCTGCTCCTGACTCAAGCTCCATCATTGCGCAGACCTATCCTTTTGATAAAAAGATTGAAATTTCGGTTGGTCAGTTAGAAGGAGTATAATTTTGAGTAAGCTTGAAGGAATAATTCTTAAAGGTATCGGCGGCTTCTATTATGTTGAAGCCGCCGATGAGGTATATGAATGTAAGGCAAGAGGTGCTTTCAGAAAATCGGGAATTAAACCTCTTGCGGGTGACAGGGTTGAAATCAGCGTCAACGATAAAGCAGAAAATACCATTGACGTTATAAAAGAGAGAAGCAGCCTTATGCTTCGTCCGCCTGTTGCCAATATAGACAGGCTTTTTATTGTTGCATCTGCAAAAGAGCCGAGTCCCGTTATGCTCATCATTGACCGTTTAACTGCAATTGCTGTGAGCAGGGGAATTGAGCCGGTTATTGTGTTCACCAAGAGCGATCTCGCTCCCGTTGACAAATACGTTGAGATTTATCGCAACGCAGGTATCAAAACCATTGCCGTTTCTTCCGTAAACGGTGAGGGCGTTGAAGAGGTTAAAGTTGAACTGAAAAACCATATCAGCGCATTCTGCGGTAACAGCGGCGTGGGTAAATCAACTTTGCTCAACGCAATCAATCCGTCGCTCGGTCTTAAAACCGCTGAAATAAGCGATAAGCTCGGCAGAGGCAGACACACAACGCGCCAGAGCGAGCTTTTTAAAGTTGAGGGCGGCTACGTTGCCGACACTCCCGGATTTTCTTCGCTTGAGCTTGAAGAAACCGAGATAATTTTAAAAGATGATTTGCCCTATGCTTTTCCCGAGTTTGAGCAATATCTTGGTCAGTGCAAATTCACAACCTGCCTGCACGTTAAAGATAAAGGCTGCAGGGTTATTGAGGCTGTTGAAAGCGGCGATATTCCCAAAAGCCGCCACGAAAGCTACTGTGCTATGATGGAGCAGGCAAAAGAAATCAAAGAATGGGAACTCAATAAACTCAAAAACAGGAGTAACGAAAATCTGCGTCGCTGATTATACTGTATTGAGCAAAGGCTCAGGCGGCATCAGCCGCCAAGGTATGGTTGGACGGTGATTTTCTTGAGATGCTGGGACCCAAGATGTTCGGCGTGCATAGCGTTTGCGGCCGGAATGCTTGTTGCCGCGTTATTTCCTTACACAATAGCAATCGTTGTTATTGCTGCCGTTCTGATTGTTGCGGGGCTGAGCCTTAGCAGATACTGACGAAAGGGAGCTGACAGATGAAAGTTGTTGTTGTTCGCAGTCCCAAGTTTCTTCGCGGACTTCTCGGGCTGGTTTTCGGAATCAAGCGGCAGAAAGAAGATACAACGTAACAGAACATAAAAAAATTCCCCTGACGGTTTTCGTCAGGGGATATTTTTATTTATTAATATTCTACTGTGCCTTCAAACACAAGCTTTGTTGTGCCTGTGAGGAATACGCCGTCATCTGTGTAGTTAACAATGAGGTCGCCGCCCTTAACCTTAACGGTGATATCGGTATTCTTCTTGCAGAAACCGTTTTCAACCGCAGCAACAACAGCCGCGCAAGCGCCTGTGCCGCAAGCAAGAGTTTCGCCGTTACCTCTTTCCCAAACTCTCATTTTGAGAGTGGTTTCGTTAACAACTCTAACAAATTCGGTGTTAACTCTGTGAGCAAAGATTGAAGCCTTTTCAAATCTGGGGCCAATCTTTCGATTTCAATGTTATCAACTCTGGGGCAGAAAACTACGCAGTGGGGGTTGCCCATTGAAACGCAGGTGATGTTATATTCTTCGCCGCCGAGTGTAACGGGATAGTCAACAAACTTGTTAACGCCGATTGTGCTTGTTACTGCGTTTTCAAGCTCTGCCTTGCCCATATTAGCGCAAACGGAGCTTACCTTATCGTTCATAACGTAAAGCTCAACGCTCTTGATGCCGCTTGCAGTTTCGATTGTAACTGTTTCGGTATCAACGAAGCCGTTGTCGTAAACGTATTTTGCAACCGAACGCATTGCGTTACCGCCCATTCTGCCTTCACTGCCGTCAAGGTTGAAAACTCTCATCTTAACCTGAGCAACGTCTGATTTTTCAACAAGGACAATACCGTCGCTGCCGATGCCGTGGTTGCGGTCGCAGAGACTTACACAAAGGCTTTCGGGGCAGGTGATGGAGTTATCAAAGTTTTCAAGAAGAATGTGGTCGTTGCCCGAAGCATCCATCTTAACAAACTTAAGTGTGCTTCTTTCTGCACGCATATTGTTGATATCAACAAGCTCTGTGTTCTGCTGGTTGAAGTGGCTTGCGATGATGTCTGCAA
>JAFXJO010000082.1 GCA_017532185.1 Clostridia bacterium
CCATCTTGTAGATATGGTCACCCGAAAGAATAAGAACGTACTCGGGATCGTATCTCTCGATGAAATTGATGTTCTGATAGATTGCGTTTGCAGTGCCTTTATACCATTCTGTACCCTTTATCTGCTGATAGGGTGAAAGAACGTGAACGCCGCCGTTTTCTCTGTCAAGGTCCCAGGGCTGACCGTTACCGATATAATCGTTAAGCTCGAGGGGCTGATACTGAGTCAGAACGCCGACTGTGTAAATGCCGGAGTTAACACAGTTTGAAAGAGGAAAGTCAATAATACGGTATTTGCCGCCGTAGGGCACGGCAGGCTTTGCAATTTGCTTTGTAAGAATACCCAGGCGGCTGCCCTGACCGCCTGCGAGAAGCATAGCTATGCATTCGGGTTTCATTGCCATAGGGGGTTCCTCCTTTATTTTTTGGACTCTTTTTTCCTTGATGTATTTTTTATATACATACAGCTTAAGCCTTCAATATCAAGCTCAATGCTGTATTCATAACCGTGCATGGGAATTTTCTTTGCCTTAACAGAACCTGCAGTGCTTTCGTTTCTGCCGCCAAATTCGGTTTTTGCAGAACTGAAAACAACTCTGTACGTTCCTTCCTTCGGAACACCTATTCTGTATTTTTGTCTTGTCACGCCCGTAAAATTACACAGGGTGATGATTTCGTTGCCGCTTTTATCTCTTCTGATATATGAAACAACAGAATTGCAGCCATCATCGCTGACTATCCAGTTGAAGCCGTCCCAACTGTAATCAACTTCCCAAAGCGGAGCGTTTGCGGCATAGAATTTGTTAAGCTCGGCAACGTAATTTTTAAGCTGCCTGTGAGCATCGTAATCAAGCAGCAACCAGTCAAGCGGCTGTTTATAATTCCACTCTATAAACTGACCGAATTCGCTGCCCATAAACAAAAGCTTTTTACCGGGATGCGACATCATATAGCCGAGGAACGAGCGCACACCCGCAAACTTTTCTTCATAAGTGCCGGGCATCTTATTGATGAGAGAGCATTTGCCGTGCACAACCTCATCGTGCGAAATCGGGAGCGTGAAATTCTCGGAAAATGCATAGAAGAAAGAGAAAGTCAGCTTATCGTGATTGAACTTTCTGAAAATCGGGTCAAGCGAGAAATAATGCAGGCAGTCGTTCATCCAGCCCATATTCCACTTGAAATTGAATCCCAGACCGCCGAGATATGTTGGCTTGGAAACCATAGGCCACGCCGTACTCTCTTCAGCTATCATCATAACGTCGCCGTGTTCTCTGAATATCGATTCGTTGAGCTTACGCAGAAAAGCAACCGCCTCAAGGTTTTCTCTGCCGCCGTAAGAATTAGGCAGCCAGCCTCCGTCTTCCCTGCCGTAATCAAGATAGAGCATCGATGCAACCGCATCAACTCTCAAGCCGTCAATGTGGAATTTATCAATCCAGAACATCGCGCTTGAAACAAGAAAGCTCTGCACCTCGGGTTTGCCGTAATCAAAAATCCTTGTGCCCCACTGATAATGCTCGCCCTTTCTCGGGTCGGAATATTCATAACAGGGTCCGCCGTCAAATTCATAAAGGCCGAAAGCATCCTTCGGGAAATGAGCAGGTACCCAGTCAAGAATAATACCGATGCCGGCATTGTGAGCTTTATCAACAAAATATGCAAAATCTTCGGGAGTTCCGAAACGCGAAGTGGGAGCAAAATAACCCGTAACCTGATATCCCCACGAGCCGTCAAACGGATGCTCGGTTATCGGAAGCAACTCGATATGAGTATAATTCATCTCTTTAACGTAGGGGATCAGCCTGTCTGCAAGGTCTTTATATGAAAGCGGATTGCCGTCATCATAGGTCTGCCAGGAACCTGCGTGAACCTCATATATATTTACGGGTGAAGCATAAATATCCGTGTTTTTTCTTTTGGTAAGCCACTTTTTATCCGTCCACTTATATCCGTGAAGACCGTAATATTTTGAAGCGGTATCGGGTCTTGTTTCTGTATGGAACGCAAACGGGTCGCTTTTATAGAAGCTTCTGCCGTCAGCCGTTTCAACGAGGAACTTATATGCATCAAAGCGTTTCACGCCTTCAATGCGGCATTCCCAAACACCGTGACTGATTTTTTGCATCGGATTGTTATGAGGCTGCCAGCCGTTGAATTCGCCGCCGACAAAAACGCGTTCGGCATTCGGCGCCCACAGTCTGAAAACAACGCCGTTGCCGCAAGGATGCGCGCCGAGAAATTCATAGCTTCTGGCATTTGTTCCTTCGTGAAAAAGATAAAGCGGAACATTACCGTTATTGCCGTCTGCTTTTTTGGTTTTAGCTTTCATTATGCAGACCTCCAATTATTATATATAGATAATTATAACAAGTAATGTATATCTTTTCAAGAGCGTCTTAACAATTAATATCTACAAAATCCACAGGGATTTATTCAGCAATTTGACAATAAAAATTACAATAATGTCATCTTCATTGACAAAAACAAATATATTTGCTATCATTACAATGTTTTAGTATCTTTTAAATATTCTTTACAAGGAGAATATGCTATGATTAGTTCAGACAATCTTTGTATGAGCTGTATGCGCGAAATCGGCGATGCAAGAAAATGCCCGCATTGCGGTTATTATGCGGATTCAACCCAGATTTCACCCTATCTGCCTGTCAGAACCGTTATTGCCAACCGCTATATGGTAGGCAAAATGCTTGAATATAACGGCGAAGGTGCAACATATATCGGATGGGACCTCGCAGAAAAAAAGGCAATCAAAATCCGTGAATTCATCCCCGATTCTTTCACGATTCGCTCAACGTCAAATCTTACTCTTCAGATAATGAGAGGCAGCGAAACCACGTTCAGAGACCTTCGCAGAAGCTTCGAAGAAATGTGGACAAAACTGGCTCGTTTAAAGGGTCTTTCCGCCCTTATCAGCGTTAACGACGTTGTTGAGGATTACGGCACATCCTATGCAATTTACGATCATTTCGAAGGCATCACCCTGCGCGATTTTCTTCTCAGAAGCAACACAGGCTATATCACTTGGGAAAGAGCAAGGCAGCTTCTTATGCCCGTTCTTTCTGCCCTCGGAACGCTTCATTCCGCCGCAATCATTCACAGAGGTATTTCCCCCTCAACTCTTGTTATCGGCACTGACGGCAAAATCAAAATAACAGGCTTCTGCGTTGGTGCGGCAAGAACCGCGCGCAGTGACCTCAACAGTCAGCTTTATGACGGCTATGCTGCCATTGAGCAATACGGTTTCGACGGTCAGCAGGGTACCTGGACAGATATCTATGCTTTTGCCGCCGTTCTTTACAGAACACTTATCGGCAGCGACCCGATTTCAGCAAAAGAGAGAATGACAAACGACAGGCTTATGGTTCCCGGCAAGTTTGCCGAGGCTCTGCCTGCATACGTTATAAACGGTCTTATCAACGCACTTCAGATTCTGCCTGACGACAGAACAAGAACCGTTGAACAACTTCGCGCAGAGCTTTCCGCTTCTCCCGTTGCAACGGCAGTCAGCGGCCAGTATCAGCGTCCGCAAAAACCCGTTCCCCCTCCCCGAGTTCAGCAGCCCAAGACTCCCGTTCAGACTCCTGCCGCTGAAATGCCAAAAGCAAAAAAGAAGATGGGCAGCATTCCGCTGATGATTCTCAGCGCGGTAATTGCTTTTGTTGTTGGTATCAGCGCCCTTGTTATTTTCCTTCTCGTTTCGGATTCTCCCGAAGAAAAAGCAAAGTCCTCCGGCCAGGAAGTTGCAATGATTGAATTCGGCAACGTTACAGGCAGAGATTATTATGAGATAAAACGTTCGTTTGACAAATTCAATATCGATATGATTGAGGTTTACGATGACGAGCACGAAAAAGGCATAGTAATCGGTCAGAGCGTTGCGGCGGGTTCATATCCCGAAGGAACAAAAATCACTCTCACCGTAAGCAAGGGCAAAGAAAAAATTGCCCTGCCCGATACCGACGCTCTTATCGGTCTGAAATATTCCGAGGTTGAAGAACGTCTGACTCTTATCGGTTTCGTGTGCGAAAAAACAAAGATTGAAACAACTGACCTTTCAAAAGACGGTACAGTTTCATCGATCAACGCTATCGGCAAGCCCGATAAAGATGATATGTATGACAAAGAAACAAGGGTTATCATCAGCGTTTATGCGTACGACGGCGATCCTGTTCTTGACGAAAACGGCGAACCCGTTACCGATGAAAACGGCAACATCGTTTACCGCGGCGAAAACGAGCCTCCCGTTGAAAACAATTCCGGCGAAGAAGAACCGCCCGAAGAAGAAACAACTGAAGAAGAACCCGTTACTGAAGAATACGTTTCGGAAGAATATTAACCGTTTATCAAAAGAGCCGAGGTTTATTCGGCTCTTTTTTATTGACTTTATACTGTTTTTATTTTATATTCATTTTATAAACGTCAAAAGAGATGAGCAAATGAAAAACACATATCCGTCTTACTATAAAGATTTTGCCTGCATTGCCGATAAATGTCCCGACACCTGTTGCGCAGGCTGGCAAATTGTTGTTGACGCTGAAAGCGCGGCAAAATACAGGTGCGCAAACGGCGAAATCGGCGATAAGCTCCGCAAATCAATGGCGGTTGACGATGACGGCGATACGGTTTTTGTTTCGCATAACCGCCGCTGTCCTTTTCTGCAAAACGATAATCTTTGCAAAATTTATATTGAGCTCGGCAAAGAAGCCCTTTGCAAAACCTGCACTCTTTTTCCGCGTTTTGTTACCGACCTCGGCGGCAGAAAAGAAACAGGGCTTTCGCTCTCCTGCCCCGAAGCGGCAAGGTTGCATTTTGCAAACGATATGCCTTTAACTTTTGAAACTGTTGAAGAAGACTCTCCTGTTCAGCCGAACAGCATTGACCCGACTCTGTATTTTACACTGCTCAAAGCGCAAAAAACGGCGATAAATATCCTGCAAAACAGAAAATATCCCGTTAACCGCCGACTGATTGCTTTTTTGCGTTTTTGCGATGAGGTACAAGCAAAAATCAGAGCAAAAGACCTCAGCGAGATTTCTGCTGAAGAAGAATATTTTCTTCCCGTTTCGGCTTCGTTATCAAAAGCAAAACGAGTTCTCAACAGATATGCAGATATTCTTAAAGCGCTCGAAAAGCTTGACGCTGATTGGAACTCCGAGCTTAATGAAATTAAAATTCTGTCCTACAAGAAAGCCGAAAGTTTTGCCGCCGTTCTTTTGCAGAACGAATACGAAGCAGAACACCTTGCCGTCTATTTTGCGTTCCGATATTTTATGACCACAGCCTTTGATAAAAATCTTGCTTCAAAATCAAGGTTCACCGTTTTTTCGGTCTTGATATGTCTTATTCTTGAAGCCTCTCTGCCCGATTTTAACACAAAATCCGCGCGCATTGAAGCAATACGCCGCTACTCAAAAGAAATTGAGCATTCGGCAGAAAATATGTACACCGTTTTCACAGCAATAAAAAAGAGCCGTTTCTTCGGCTCCGATAATCTTATAAATATTTTGAGTTGTGAATATCAACCCAAGGAGAAATAATTATGAAATACTGCGAACTCGTTAACACCAAGCAAGGCAGCAAATCAACTCACCGCTATTCAAACGGCAACACTCTTCCGCTTGTTCAGCGTCCCTTCGGTATGGCAGCTTTTGCTCCGCAGACCGAAGAACACAGTATCCGCTGGTATTATCATCCCGACAGCCACAGCCTTGAGGGTATCCGCCTGACCCATCAGCCCTCGCCCTGGATTGCCGATTACGGTGCATTCGTTTTCATCCCTCAGAATGATATGATGGGCGGCGAAGGCGAAGAACGCTGGTCGGGTTTCAGACCCAAAGAAGCGATTCTCACTCCCTATTATCTCAAAACACGTTTCCTTCGCTCAAGATGCGATTTTGAGCTTACTCCCACCGAACGCGGAGCTTCGGCCCTTATCAGCTTTTCTGATGAAGGCAAAAACTATCTTTCCGTTCTTCCCGTAACAGGTAACTATACCTACCGCTTTGATGAAAAGAAGAATATGCTCTTCGCATCAACAGATATGCATATGAGTGGCGAAGCGGTTAAATTCAGAACCTATCTTGCCGTTCAGTTTCCCGAAGGCTCAGTTGATGCCGCAGAAACTCTTATCAGCAGCGGCAACAATTTCAAAAGCGGTTCAAAAACAAGAGGTAAAAAAGCAGGCATTCACATCTGCCTGAAAAACAAAGTCACTGAAATCAAGCTTGCCATATCATATATCAGCTTTGATCAGGCTGTTCTCAATCTCAAATCCGAACTCGACGGCAAAGATTTTTCATCTCTCAAAGCAGAAGCAGAAGAAATCTGGGAAGACTATCTTTCAAGAATAAAAATCGAAGCAGCCGACGAAAAGCAGCTTCGCACTTTCTATTCCTGTATGTACAGAGCCTTTCTTTATCCGCATAAGTGCTATGAATACGATAAATCAGGCAAAGCAGTTCATTATTGCCCTCACGACGGCAAAACCTATGACGGCGTAAGATATACCGATAACGGCTTCTGGGATACCTACAGAACGGTTTATCCTTTCTTTGCACTCGTTGCAAAAGAAGAGCTTCGAGAAATGCTCACCGCATTCATTTATGAATATAAAGAAAGCGGATGGTTGCCCAGATGGCTTTCAATCGGCGAATGCGGCTGTATGCCCAGCACACTCGTTGACGCAGTTATTGCCGACGGTGCGGCCAAGGGCTTCATCGATGAACCCACTCTGCGCGTAGCTCTTGAAGGTATGCTCAAGCATTCGGTAACCAATCCGCCCGAGAGCCGCTTTGGCAGAAACGGTGCCGAGAGCTACTGCAAATACGGTTACGTACCCTATGATGAGCAGAAAGAATCCGTTAACCTCACTCTCGATGCCGCTTACGGCGACTGGTGCATTGCCGAAATCGCAAAAATCCTCGGCGAAGATAAAATCGAAAAGGAATACCGCAAGCGCGCAACTTATTATAAAAACATCTTCGACCCTGAAACAGGTTTTATGCGCCCCAAAGACAAAAAAGGTAATTTCCGCCCCGATTTCTCACCCATTATGTGGGGCAGAGATTACACAGAGGGAAGTGCTTGGCAGAATTCGTTTGCCGTGCCTCACGATATCGAAGGTCTTGCCGAGCTTTACGGCGGCAAGGATAAGCTGATTGCAAAAATCGATGAGCTTTTCGCAACAGAGCCCGATTACCTTATCAGGGGCTACAACTGCGAAATCCACGAAATCACAGAGCTTGCGGCTATCGACTTCGGTCAGTGCGCAATTTCGAACCAGCCCAGTTTCCATATTCCCTATATCTATTCAGCTCTCGGCTGTGTCGAAAAATCCGCGTATTGGGTTGAAAGGCTCTGCAAAGAAGCTTTCTCTTATGAAGATGACGGCTTCCCGGGTGACGAAGATAACGGCACAACCGCCATCTGGTATATCTTCGGCGTTCTCGGCTTCTATCCCTTCTGCCCCGGCAAGCCCGAATACGTCAAGGGTAAAAAGCAGGTTATCAAAGCAATTATCGGCGAAAAAGAAATTGATGCCGATAAGTTTGACAGCAACATCATAAATTATAAAGACCTTATATAAAGCAAAAGAAAGAGGAAAAAAACTATGGACAGATATCTCATTATCAACGCAGACGATTTCGGCATGTGCAGAGGCGCAAACCTTGCTGTTATGGATCTTTTCAGAGATCCCGCAAGTGCGCTCACCTCATCAACAATTATGGCTCCCTGCGCCTGGGCACCCGAAGCCTGCCGCTTCGCAGCTGAAAATCCGCAGTATGCAATCGGCGTACATCTTACTCTCACAAGCGAATGGGGAAACTACCGCTGGGCTCCCGTTAACACAAGCAACACAGATTCTCTCCGAGATGAAGAGGGCTTTATGTGGCACGAGAGTGACCAGGTTGAAAAGAACGTTGACCTCGAAGAAGCAAGAGCCGAAATCAAGGCACAGATTGAACGCTGCAAAAAGCTCGGCTTTGTAACACCTTCGCATCTTGATAACCATATGGGTTCGCTCTACGGCATCGAAACAGGCAGATTCGAGCTTCTCCAGATGACTCTGCAGACTGCCGCCGAATACGGTCTGCCCTTCCGCTTCCCCGCATCATTCTCTGATGAACAGCTTTCAAACACAATGCTCGATATCAACATCGATAAGGAAATGATTCACGCGATGCTCGGTCAGCTCGTAGGCTTCATTCACCAGCTCGGTGTTGCAGTTCCCGACCACCTCATTCCCAACGAATGGAACGGTCCCCAGACAGAAAGCTACGAGAAGTTCAGAGAATATATCTATGACCTCTATGCAAGTATGCCCGAAGGCATCACAGAAACTTATATGCATCCCTCATATGAAACAGATGACCTTAAAGGCACAACAGGTCTTTGGAATCACAGAGTCTGGGAATACCGGCTTCTCAAAGACCCCAAGACCAGACAGCATATCGAAGCTCACGGCATTAAGCTTATCAACTACCGTGATCTTGCCGCAATGAGAAAATAATATGACTCTGCTTGAAGCTTCCGAAATCAGAATATCAAGAAGAGCATATATCCCCGAACTTATCTGCCAAGAGAAAAAAGCTTCTCTGCAAAAGATTATTGATGGTCTCTGTGAACGTTCAGGGTTGAATATAAGGCTTATGGAAAACGGCGAAGAATGCTTTGGACTTATCAAAAGCTACGGAATGTTCAGCGGTGTGAAAAGCTATTTTGCTCTTTCAGGCAAAGCCGATGACCCGTTTCTTCACGAAAAGGTCGGCTATTTCGGCGAAGAGCTTGTGCTTGAGGCAACACGTCTCGGTCTCGGCACCTGCTGGGTTGCAGGCAGTTACGATAAAAGCGCAACCGCGCTTGACCTTGCAGATGGCGAAACTCTTTCCTGCGTTATTTCTGTCGGAGAAATAAAAGAACGGGAAAATCTTAAAGAAAAAGTTCTTTCAGGCATCATCAAAACCAAAAGAAAATCTCCTGCTCAGATGAGCAAAAACTTTGATATCGCTCCCGATTGGTTCAAAAAAGGAATGGAATGCGTTGCGAATGCCCCTTCCGCGCGTAACACTCAGCTTATAGTTTTTGAATATACGCCAAACGGTGTTATATCCGAAAATACAGGCACCTGGACAAGCAACAAGGTTGACCACGGCATTGCGCAATACCATTTTGAACTCGGCAGCGGTCAAAAAATAACTTCATATTAACAAGCAAAGGCTTGCAACGCTTCTGTTGCAAGCCTCATTTTATTATTTGAAAGCTACATACTTGTAAGGCTTTGCCATCTCATTGAGCAACGGATAGCAACCCTCAACGGGCGAACTTGTGGTGTTTGTTACGGTAAAACCCGTATTCGTGATTTCAACGCCGCAGGTGCTTCCGTTTTCAAAAGCAACGCCGAAATAGGTGAAGCTCTTCTTGGCATCAAAATCAACGGAAATTACGGGACGCCAGTCAGCGGTAACAATAACAACCCTGGGCTTAAAACCCAGATCAACCGAAAACTGCGCCGTTCCTCTGCCCATATACTGTCCTTTAACCGCAGGATTCTCAAGATAATCCACCTGTGACTGCGAAAGGTGAATCGTCTCATCGTTTATATGAGATGCACAAAACAGTTCTTTGCCCAGAAATGACGGCAAAACAAGCGATGAACTGTCTGCCGGACACAGCGAAGCAATAACCGTTGCCCACGCCGTAAGCACGAAAGCATCCGTATCTCTGTCCGAAACTATTTTGTCACAGCCCGATGATTCGATATTAAGCGACGAAGCAAAGGTAAGGCAGTCAATAACATCGGTGAAAGCATCGTGGCACGCCGCACCGCCCGATGAAAACGGCGCGTGAATGGAAAAACGCAGTTTTATGTTTACCTGCCTGCAGTTTTCGTTTTCAACAAGAACACCTTCATCGTTTTCAACAAACGAATCAACAATCGTCATTCCGTCGATGCCAACTGCAACGGTTGTGCTGCGAAGCGGCACTTCCTTTTTGATTGCAGGGTATTCCGTTATAAATTTTATGTATTTAAGCTCTTCTCTTTCTTTGAGCCACGCCACAATATTGGCGGGCATTGAACTGATTGCGCTCATTTATTCACTCCTTAATCGTTTTCAACAATAACTCTGATTATTGCCCAGATATAAAAAACCTTATCTCCTTTATAAACCTTCTCTGCCCTGTCAATTCTGTATTTCTCGCCGGCACAGTTCACGTATTCGCCGTTATCTGCAAGAGTCAAATCGGGATCGGCAGGTCCTATATAGAGGTAGTGTCCCTGCGAATTGAAACCGATTTCAGTATTAACGCCGTAAAGATACATCTTGTTTTTATATCTCAGAGGGCTGATGAAAGCATTCATTTCGGCAAGCGTTTCACCGTCTTTTGAGATAAAAGAAGCAGGTCTGCCAAAAGCTTTGAGCATAGGTTCAAGTCTCATATGCTCACCTGCCTGAACAGGAATTCATCATCGCGCAGAAGCGGAAGTGCCGCAATAATCGCCTGAGTTTTTTCTTTTTCTGCATTTTCGATAAGCGCATTGGGAGAAACGCTGACAGTAACGTCGCCTGCCTTGAACGAGGTTACGCCGTCATCGGCATACGCTTTTTTAACGCAGAGCCTGTGGTTTGCAATAGCCGCGGCAGCATTGACAAGGCGGATATCGGAGCAATCGGCATTGCGCTTTACTCTTGCCGAAAGCTCTCTCGCCGCCGATTCGCAAATCGGAATAAGCTCGGAATCCGCTTCCGAATA
>JAFXJO010000083.1 GCA_017532185.1 Clostridia bacterium
GAGCTTCTGCAAGGGCATCGGCAAGCTTCTTGAAGCAGGTCAGCACAGATTGATTACCACCTATAACTGCGAGCTTTTGCCCAATTCACCTATGGCTCAGCCTGAATATATGGCAAAGCACGGCATCAAGACCATTGAGGTTGAATCGCTTGTTGCTCACAGCGAAGTTGACGATGAGGTTAAGGAGAAAACGGTTTATATTATCGGCACAAACACTCTGAGCACAGAGGATTGGATTAACTGCAACGTTTTCACCTGCGTTGAAGAATCGCTTCATCATCACGGTATTCTTAAGTATATAGCCGTTTATCTTCATTATGAAAAAGGCTTGCCCTATGAAGATATATATAATATGGTTATCAGGTATGCAAAGAAAAACCCTGATTCTGTTTTAAGACCGGCATACGACTATATTTATAATTATTTCAAATCCATAGCAGAGGGCAAAACCATTGAGCTTTATTCCAACCCGATTTTCGGCGAGGTAACGTGGATGACCAAAAAGGTTGCGCATCTTGCAACGATTTATCGCTTAGATGAGTTTTATTGGGAAATCAAAAGCTCTTTGCGTTATCTCGGCGTGGAGGATGAAATCATCGAGGAACTTATTGAGTTTCAGAAAACTATGCTCAAGCTTCCGTTTAAGAATCATTATTCGGTTGATTTTGAATATGACTGGGCAAAATATTTCAGAGAAGCTCTTGCGGGCGATTATCATCCGCTTGAGAAAAAGAAAATCAGAATCAGCGTTAACAATGAAGTTCACCGCACCAACTGGAAGGATTATGCCCTTGAATCAGTATGGTTTGGCGTTAACGGCATTACGCTTAACCCCGGTATGAAATCGGAATATATTTAAAAAGGTTGTGAGCAGATGAATGAGTTTTCGGGCGTTTCAATCATAACGGGCGCCGTTACCGAAACGGATTCTCTGCGCCGCACGGTTGAATTTATTCTTGAAAACTGCAATCACGAGGATATTGCTGAAATAGTTATCGGTTACCCCGACAGAGCAACGAGCGAATGCGTTGCCGTTATCAACGAGCTTGAAGCTCAGCCGCGCGACGTCAGAGTCTGGGGCTTTAAGCAGACCAGACCAAAAATCGGTTTTCTGATTGAGGCTTTTGATTTTGCAAAAGGCTCGCACATTATAACAGTTGACTCCGATATGGCCCTTGACCTTGAGCTTATTCCGCAGATGATTGAGGGTGCAAAAAAAGAACCCGATACCATTTTTTCGGCATCGAGGTGGATGGGCGGCAACAAGTTTGAGGGTTATAACAAATTAAAAAAGCTTCTCAACTTCAGCGCACAGAAATTTCTTGCGGTGCTTTATCAGAGCAAGCTGACAGATTTCACGATTCCGTTTCAGATTGCGCCCACACAGCTTTTGCGTTCAATCAATTTTGAAGAAACAAGCTTTGCCCTTTTTATGGAGCTTGTGCTCAAGCCTGTGCGTTTGGGATGCAAGATAAAGGAATTGCCCTCTGATTGCCGCGAGCGCACACAGGGCAAATCAAGCAACTCTTTTGCAACTATTCCGCTTTATTTAAAAACGGCATTGCACATCAGATTTATGCCAAAAGATAAAATACTCAAATAACAAAAGACCTGCCAAAAGCAGGTCTTTCTTTTTTATAATATCTCGGGTGAATAGCAATCAGAAGAATAAAGTGCCGCCGCCTGATTTCTGCCGTACCATACTACGGAGCAGGCATAGCTGAAAAGCGAATCGCAGGGATTGTTGTCGGTTACCGTAATAACGGTTTTTCTCTTTTCAAGCGGTTTACAGTTTCCCTGATATATATTGTTGCAATAAGAGAAGAAGTCATAGTTGCTCTCAATCTCAATTCTGCCGCTTTTATGAGGGCGTTTGAGGATTTTGCGCTGATAATCAAAAACCGCTTTCAAACCTTCGTCACAGCCGTATTTTTTGCATACAAGCGATTCGAGCTCATCAAAAATCTTGTCAGCACGTTCAAGAGTTTTCATAAAATAAATCTCATCAAACTGCCAGCAGATATCCCCGAGACCTTCGCAGGGTGCAGCCCAACCGTTTTTGCCCTGAGCCATACCGTTTGCAAGGTTGGTTATGATTGAACGCACGCTTCCGCAGGCGGAGAGAGGATTGTTTGCGGAATATTCTGCAATCAGCGAATAGATATCATAATAGCTTACCGAAAGCTCGTTGCGCAGGTAGAGCGCAACCGTTCTGAAAAAGCCGATGTTATGGAACGCCTGAACAAGGCAGGCAAAAGCAACGCTTTCAACCCAGTCGGCGGTAGTCATTGTGTTTGTTGCAATAACCGCGGTATTATATTCCTGCACCTCGTGCTTTTCGAGTGCACTGCAATGCGCCTGCGAAAACGGAGCTTTAACGGTTCTGATGCCGTGTTTTTCAATGTATTCGGGGTCGCCCATTTCGGAATTCGGAAGCAGATCGCAGGTATAGACCTGAATTGCTTTGTGCTGACCGTATTCAAGCAAATCGCAGATTCCTTTTGCAAAGCTCTCTTTTGTTTCGCCTGCAAGACCGAGAATAAGCTCGGAGGAGGTTGAAATGCCGCATTTGCTGTATTCGCTCATCAGCTCGCGAAAATGCTCGAGAGAGATATTTTTTCTGCCGATATTTTCGAGTACGGCAGGAGAAAGACTCTGAAAAGAGAGTGTCTGCGCCTTATCAAGCCCGTATTTATGAAAACGGGTACAGATTTTTTTAACGAAATCCGTTCTGTTTTTGGTAAAGCATACTCTGAAATTTTGGGGGAAGCCTGTGGCTTTTTTTGTTTCAATTATATATTCCGCAATTTCTTCGTCGCGGTCAAACAAACCGAAGTTACCGTCGGCGCAGTAAACGTATTCGATGGAATGGGCGGCAATCCAGTCAATTTCAGCTTTGATTCTTTCCATAGGAAAAAGCCTGACTCGGCTGCCGAGAGTGCCCCAATCGCAGAATGCACATTTAAAAGGGCAACCTCTGTTTGTTTCGAGTATTGCGGAAAAATTGGTTTCGCCGTCAGCAATGCTGTCAAATATGCCCGTAAGATAGGGTGAGGGATATTCACTCAGGCAAAAGCTTTTTTCTGCAGTTTTGGTGTAGCTGCCGTTATTTTTGAAGGCAATGTTTGCAACGGAATCAGGAGACTTGCCGTTGAGCAGACAAAGGGTAAGCTCCCTGAAGGCTTCTTCGCCTTCGCGGTAAATCAGAAAATCAACGGCGTCGCATTCCTCAAAGGTTTCAAAATCGCGCAAAACGTTGTGACCGCCAAAGATTATTTTGCAATCGGGATAATTTTCTTTAACGGCTTTTGCAAGAACTTTGTTATATTCGTAATTCCATACCGAACAGGAAAATGCAACGATAAACGGGTTAAGGATTTTGCTGAGAGCCTCGGCAATCGGTTCGTGAGTATAGATGAAGCCTGCAAGGCGGCAGGCGGATTTTATTTTTTCATTGTCAAAAGCATAGGCGGCAATGCAACCCGAAGCATATGGGATATATACCGACCTTATTTTGTTGCCGTAAACGTTGTTTGCCTGAACAAAATAAATGTTTTTCACCGCCGCTGCCTCCTTTTGAGATTACTATTCCAGTCCAATATTATATCACTCCGCACAGGTAAAGTCAATTCAAACAAAAGTCTTCGCCATCATTGACTAACCGAAAACAAAGTGATATTATATAATGTATAGTATTATATATAATTTTTATATGGAAGTGAAAAGATGCTTAATATTCTTGTTACGGGTGGTGCAGGCTATATCGGTTCGGTGCTGGTGCCGTTGCTCCTTTCAAAAGGTTGCCGCGTTACCGTGCTTGATAATTTTATGTTTAACCAGAGTTCGTTGCTTGAATGCTGCGCTAACCCTAACTTTGAAATTATAAATGCCGATGCACGTAATGAAAACGCCGTGCGAGAAGCAATGAAGGGCAAGGATTATATCATTCCTCTTGCCGCGCTTGTAGGCTTCCCGATTTGCGATAAAGAGGCTTGCTCGGCTTATTCAATCAATCTTGATGCAATCAAGATGATTCTGCGTCTGCGAGATAAGGGTCAGCGAATTATCTTCCCTTGCACAAACAGCGGCTACGGTCTGGGTGAGGGCGAGAATTTTTGCACAGAGAATTCGCCAATCAAGCCGATTTCAATTTACGGCAAGAGCAAGGTTGAGGCGGAGGCGGCGGTTCTGAGCGAAAGCGGCACAACGGCTTTCCGCTTTGCAACTCTCTTCGGTGCTTCGCCCAGAATGAGAACCGATTTGCTGGTCAACGATTTTGTTTACAGAGCTGTTTTTGACAGGACGATTGTTATCTTTGAGGGTAGCTTCAAACGCAACTATCTGCACGTCAGAGACGCGGCAAACGCTTTTTGGTTTGCGATTGAAAACTTTGAAAAGATGGAGGGCGGCACGCATAACTGCGGTCTTTCCGATTCCAACCTTTCAAAGATTGAGCTTTGCGAAAAAATCAAGATTCATCTGCCCAAATTTATTTATATCGAAGCACCCGTTGGCGAAGATCCCGATAAGCGAAACTACATCGTTTCGAACGAAAAGCTCGAATCGCTCGGCTGGAAACCCGTGTATTCGCTCGATGACGGCATCGAAGAGCTGAAAAAAGCATATCAGATAATTAAAAACAACAAATATTCCAACATTTAAATTCCAACATTAAGGTGGGGTTTTATGAACATCGTTCATCTCAAATACGCTGTTGAAATTGCGAGAACGCAGTCAATCAGCAAGGCGGCGGAAAATCTTTATATGGCTCAGCCAAACCTCAGCAGAGCCGTTAAGGAGCTTGAAGAAGCACTCGGAATAACCATCTTTAAACGTACCAGCAAGGGTATCACGGTTACCCCTGAGGGTGAAGAGTTTTTGCGTTACGCAAAGCGTATTATCTCGCAGGTTGAAGAGGTTGAGGCTATTTACCAAAACGGCAAAAAACCGAAACAGCGTTTTTCTGTCAGCGTTCCGAGAGCGAGCTATATCTCAAATGCGTTTACTGAGTTTTCAAAAAATATCAGCACAACTCAGCCTGCCGATATTTTTTATAAAGAAACAAATTCAATGCGCACCATCAACAACATCATCAAAGAGGATTATAACCTCGGCATAATCCGTTATCAGGCGGCGTTTGAGAAATATTTTGTTTCAATGTTCAAAGAAAAGAAACTCACACACGAGATAATCACGGAATTTTCTTATGTGCTGATTGCATCCAAAAACAGTCCTCTTGCAAAGAAAGAAAAGGTTGAGCCGGCCGATTTATCAGATTTTATTGAAATCTCGCATGCCGACCCCTACGTTCCTTCTTTGCCGCTGATTGACGTTAAGCGCGCCGAGCTTTCTGAATCGGTTGATAAGCATATCTTCGTTTTTGAAAGAGGCAGTCAGTTCGATTTGCTTGAAAAAGTGCCCAACACCTTTATGTGGGTTTCGCCTATTCCAAAAGAGCTGCTTGAAAAATATAATCTTGTTCAGCTCAAATGTGAGGGCAACGGCAAAATCTATAAGGATATCTTGGTTTACAGAAACGGCTATAAGCTTTCGGAGCTCGATAAAATGTTTATTGATGAGGTTTGCAAAGCGAGAAAAGGCGTTCTTAATTATGAATTTTAAAATTGAAGCATAGTGTCATATCTTTGTGATTATGGCTCTATGCTTTTTTTATATTTCACGTCTTGATTGTTTTCTGATAAAATTATATTGTAAAAAATTCGGGCTTTGAAAAGCATAGCCCATAAACAGGAGGAAAACAAAATGGCAAGATTCACA
>JAFXJO010000084.1 GCA_017532185.1 Clostridia bacterium
ATTCACCTTTACACAAGTCAATGTGCAAATCACTTCTTAACAATGATTTTTTGCCGTTAAAGCATTCGCCCGCAGTATCGCAATGCAAGTCAAACAGTCTCATAAGCCCTCCTCAAACGCATTTTCAATATAGTTTATGCTGTGGAGCTTGTCATAATCATCAACAAGCACCTCGCAAACGTCAAAACGCATTTTGCTTTTGATTTTCGCATAAGACATAAACTGTTTTGCCGCAGCTTCAAGCCTGCTTCGTTTGCCTGCATCAACCGCTTCCATAGGGCTTACGGGCGTGTTTTTATTTCTTGTTTTAACCTCAACAACACAAACGACACCGTTTTTATCTGCAACAATGTCAAGCTCACCGAAACGGCAAACAAAGTTTGAGGTAAGAATTTTATAACCTCTGTCGCGCAGATAACGGGCGGCAAAAATCTCGCCCCATACGCCTGTTTTATTTCGTATCATTATTTTGTACCGAGAAAACTGCCGAGAAAGCTCATTCTGTGATGCTCGGATATTCCGTGCTCCGTAAGCATTTCATAATGAAGCTTTGTGCCGTATCCCTTATGCTTTGCAAACTGATATTGCGGCATTTTTTCATCAAGTTCAAGCATAAACCTGTCCCTGCTGACTTTGGCAAGAATTGACGCCGCCGCAATTGACGGACTGTTTGCATCACCCTTGATTATTGTTTCGCCGTCAATGGCAAGAGGCGGCATTCTGTTGCCGTCAATCAGAGCATAATCTGAAGGCACGTCAAGCCCCTCAACCGCTTTTCGCATTGCAAGATAGGTTGCCTGAAGAATATTGATTTCATCAATCGTTTTCTCGTCAACGCTTGCTATTGAATAGCTGATTGCTTTTTCTTTTATTATGTCAAAAAGCTTCTCGCGCTTCTTTTCGCTGATTTTTTTTGAATCATTAAGACCTTCAATTTCGCAGCCTTCGGGCAGAATAACCGCCGCCGCATAAACGGGACCTGCAAGCGGACCTCTGCCCGCTTCATCAACACCGCAAACCGCCGCATATCCCTTTGCTTTCGCATTAAGTTCATATGTAAAATCCATAATCTGTTCTCCATTCAACTTAAATAAAAAGGCTGTACCGTTTGACCGATACAGCCGTTAAATCAGTTTTTGACCAAGAATTGGTCATCAATTACATCTTCCAGAATATCATCAAGATATTTACGGCTGAACGATGAGGTCTTTGAAAGAACACCGTGTTTTGAAGCAAGCTCGTCGGTATAACTTTCAAGCGGATAAACTCTTATATTGGAATAATCATAACCGTAATGGGTCACAACGCCTTCAAACGTAACGTTTTCAACTGTAAACTCACCTGTTGTGTTATTCTTTACAAGTTCAAAATTCAGCATACCGCCGAGCATTCTGGGTCCTCTGTTCTGTGCAGAAATGAAGTTGCCCAAAGAATATGCAACAAGAGTCTGACTGCCATCAGAATTCGATATGAATTCTACAGGCTGAATAACGTGAGGATGGGTGCCGATGATAACGTCTGCGCCGTTTTCGCCAAGCTTCTTTGCAAGGTTGCGCTGGGTATCATTAGGCTCATGAGTATATTCAACGCCCCAATGTGCATTGACAATAACAAAATCCGCTATTGCATCAGCATCTCTGACCCTCTGAATAAGGCGTTCTTCATCGTTGGTTGTCATAAGAATAACATCGGTATCCGAGGGAAGCTTGAGACCGTTTGTCTGCTCCGTAAAGCCCACGTAAGCAATTTTTATGCCCTTGACCTCAGTTACGGGTATGGTTTGAAAATCCGCTTCATTGAGATAAGCACCTGTTGTTACGGCATTCTTACTCTTCCAGAACTCAATCGCCGAAATAAGACCTTTTTCTCCGCAGTCAATTGAATGGTTGGTTGCGATATTGAAAACGTCAAAACCGATATCGAGCATCTCTTCTCCAAGCTCTGTGGGTGAGTTGAATTGAGGATAGCTTGAAACGTTATGGTCGGTTGAGATTATTGTTTCCTGGTTAAGAATTGCAACGTCCTTTGCCTCGATTTTATCGCTGATGTTCTGATATGCATATTCAAAATCATATCCGCTGCTGGTTCTTGCGGCTGCCTGCTCATAAATCGCATCGTGAATCAGGTTATCACCGACAGCAGTAAATGTTACTCTCGTAAAAAGCTCGGAAGGCTCTTCATTTCCTTCGGCGCCGTTATTTTGGTTAGCATTGATACCGTAACCGTATTTTTCGTCAATGGCAGGGTCGCTCTTTTTTCTGTCAATAAAAAGAACGGAAATTGCAACCACATCAAGAAAAATTATGATTGCAAGCACAACGGAAAGTATCTTTCTCATTCTATCAACTCCACAATCAATCAAGAGTTATTCTGCCGAGCTTGCCGCTTCTGTATTCATCAAGCAGCATTACCGCGGCGCGCTCCGTATCATATTCGCCTTTGCGCAGGAGCATACCTCTCTTTTTTGCAATCAGCTCAAGCAACTCATAAGGCTCGAGCTCTTCAAAATCTTCAATTTTATATCTTTCGGTCAGTCTGTCGGCATAGTTCTTTTGAAGAACAACAAGAAGCCTGACGGCAATTTCCTGAATATCAAGAATCTGGTCTTTAACCGAACCGATAAACGCAAGCTTAAAGCCTACTTCGGGATCCTCAAACTTAGGCCAGAGAACACCGGGGGTATCAAGCAGTTCAATTCCCGAACCGATGAAAAACCAACGGTTGCTGCGTGTAACGCCGGGCTTGTCCGCAACCTCGGCACGGTTTTTGCCCGCCATACGGTTAATAAACGATGATTTCCCCGTATTGGGAATACCCACAACCATAATCCGAAGATGCTTGCCTGCCATACCTCGGTCAACGTTTGCCTGAATTTTATCCTTGAGAACCTCTCTGACCGCAGGCTGAAATTTATCAAGACCTTTACCGCTTCTGCAATCAACGGGCAAAGCGGTTATTCCTTTTGCCGAAAGCTCTTTTATTTTGCGTGCCGTTGCATTTTCATCAGCAAGGTCACATTTGTTGAGCAGAACAATTCTCGGCTTTGAGCCGATAATCTCATCAAGCTCGGGGTTGCGGCTGCTTTCGGGTATTCTTGCATCAACAAGTTCGCAAACAGCGTCAACCGCATTAAGATTTTCTTTTATAAGGCGTCTGGTTTTGGCCATATGGCCGGGAAACCATTGCACCGTCATGTTTTCGTTCATTATTCTTTCCTCTTATTTAACGGGACCGAAGGGGGCGGCTTTATAAACAACCTTACCCATAATATATTCTTCTCTTATCATACCGATTCTGTTATCGCGGCTGTCAGAAGAAAAGTTACGGTTATCACCCATAACGTAAACGTAGCCCTCGGGAACAGTTACAGGCATCCAATAATTAAGAAGCTTTTCAACGGGTTCGTTGATATAAGGCTCATCAAGCTTTTTGTCATCAACAAAAACAGAATAAGTTTTTCCGTCTGCGTTTCTTTCAAATTTTATTGTCTGTCCCTCGGTTGCAATAACTCTCTTAACAAGAACGTCTTCAATAAACGGCGATTCGTTCGGCTGGGCAGTAACAACAATATCACCGTTAACGGGTTTATTATAAACAGACTTGAGAACGATTTGCTCTTTATCTTTGAGGGTGGGGAACATCGAATCACCGCTGACCTGAATTGTTCTCACCAAAAACGTGAAGCAGATGCCGACGGCAATAACGGCTGTTGCAATTATTGAAACAACGTCAAAAATTAAACCTGCAAACGATTTTTCGTTCTTTACCTTATTGTTTTCTTCCATATCCGTTCACCTCAATCATATATTTTGCTGTTACCCATCGGAAAAATCCTTGTCAATGCTTTGCCCAGAACGTATCTTTCATCAATCAGACCTATTGCGCTTGAACGGCTGTCAACCGAATCGTTGCGGTTATCACCCATAACAAAGAGTTTTCCCTCATCTACCGTCAACGGAAACTCAACGTCATATTTCAGCGCTGTAGGCTCTGCGATATAGGGCTCATCAAGCACAGCTCCGTTCACCTTTACCTCGTGGGTACGGAAATTGATATCAACGGTGTCACCGCCAACTGCGATAACTCTTTTAATTATCGGCACGTTGCGTTCCCAAGGCTGGGTAACAATAACAATATCGCCTGCTTCAAATTCCGTTAAAACGCTGCTGACCGCAAGCCAATCACCCGAATCGAGGGTCGGGTTCATTGAATCGCCCTCAACACCAACCACTCTGAAAACCAGAGCAAAAATTATAAACACAGCAACAACGGCGCCTTTAAATGAATCAAGCACGTCATAAACGACGTTGGTAAAAGCGCTTGCGGAAGCATCTTCATCTGCCTGAATTGAGCCGAATTCAATCCAGAATTCTTCAATTCTTCTCAAAACTGCGCCTCCCTTTGCCGTTGCCGTTAATCGGTATTATTCCAAAAAATAAATTAAAAAATAACAATAAAGGTGTAACAACCGCAAAATTGTTACACCCTCATGCTCATTATCTGATCTGTTCCTTAACCTTAGCAGCCTTACCAACTCTGTCTCTGAGATAGTAGAGCTTGCTTCTGCGAACGCGACCGTGTCTTACAAGTTCAACCTTTGCAACGTTGGGGGAATGGAGAGGGAATACTCTCTCAACACCAACACCGTAGCTCAGACGGCGAACTGTGAAGGTTTCGGAAACGCCTGAACCTTTGCGGGCGATAACTGTACCTTCGAAAAGCTGAATTCTTTCTTTGTCGCCTTCACGAATCTTAACGTGAACCTTAACGGTATCACCGATTTCGATGGCAGGTACTTCGGATTTCAGAGAATCCTGTGCGATCAACTTGAGTGCATCCATTGTTAATTTCCTCCGATTTTTTTCAGACGTTCGTAACTGCTTACGCAGCAAGAGGACCATCCGCTTTAATGTTATTAAGCATTAAACCCCGTCTTTGCGAGCCGAAGCTGCTAATGACGGCACAAATGCGAATAATATAATATCACAGCTTTGTGAATAATGCAAGTGTTTTTTTGTTTTTTATGATATTTTATATTTTAATCAAAAACGCTTAAATCTTCGCAAAGCAGTTTGGTTCTAATGACGGAATTTTTCTCGGGTTCTGCGGCGAATTCCGCAAAAAGCGCATTCATAAGCAATTCCGCATTGAGGTTAACGCTGTTACCTGCGGCAAGAACGGTTTTGGTTTTAACCGTGTTTCCTTGAGAAATGCATTCAAACGAGCGAACCATCTCGCAAAGATTAACGGTTTTTATTCCTCTCTTGCTTCTCTTCTCCGCATTGAGCACACCGCCCTCGATAACAGCCGTTGCGCCTGCGGCAAAGCCCTCCGCTTCACCGTCGGAAAGAAACTCGGTTTCAATCTCATATTCTGCGGCGGCAATTTCGTTTGGCTTGTTAAACGGCTCGCGCACGTCAACAATTTCAATACCCTCAGGCATAACGGAATTAAGCCTGCTTTTAATCTCATCAAAAGACATATCTTCTTCGATTCTGATATCAAGAGGTTCTCTCACACCTGCCTGACCCAGCGGCAGAGGCATAAGAAACGTCATATACGGATGAGGGTTGAATCCCTCAGTATACCACAGCGGAATTTCAGCTCTTCTGACCGCACGGGTCATACAGCGGTTCATATCGAGATGTGAGATGTAAACGGCAAGGCCGCTTTTTTTAAACCAAATTCTTACTGATTTCATCGCACACACCTCCGTTGAGTTTATTTGCTCCGCAACCGGCGCATTTTTCGCGGCAACAAGCGGTTGTTTCGCCCTTATGAGCCTTTTGATTTTCTTTAACAAGGAAGTTTTTGGTCACACCGTAATCCATATGGTCCCAGGGCAGAATTTCATCATATTCTCTTCTGCGCGCAGTATAGAAATAGGGGTCGATGCCGCATTCTTCAAAACTCTGCATCCATTTTTCACGGTCAAGATGTTCTTCCCAACCGTCAAAACGGCAACCCTTACGCCACGCAGTTTCGATAACCTTGCCTAAGCGACGGTCACCTCTTGAGAAAACGCCCTCAAGAAAGCTTGTCCACGGCACGTGCCTTGAAACGCTGACTTTTTTTGTTTTAACGCAGGAGATAAGATAATTCTGCTTATCGATAAGCACCTCGGGCTTATCCTGCGGCTCCCACTGGAAAGGAGTGAAAGGCTTCGGAACAAGTGAAGCAACGCTGATATTGACTGCAACGCTCTTGCCCTTGGGTTTATTTTCATTTTTATAATATTCATCAACAACCGCCTGTGCAAGGTCGGCAATGCCTCGAATATCGTCTTCGGTTTCGGTAGGCAAACCAATCATAAAATAAAGCTTAACCGCCGTCCAGCCTCCTGAAAACGCCTGCCTTGCGGTTGAAAGCATTTCATTCTCGGTGATATTCTTATTGATAACGTCGCGCAGACGCTGTGTGCCTGCTTCGGGTGCAAAGGTCAGACCGCTTCTGCGCACTGCATTGAGCTGCTCCATAAGCTCCTTGGGGAAATTATCTGCGCGGAGCGAAGGCAGAGCAATGTTGATTTTTTCTTCAACAGTCCACGGCAACATATTTCGAATAAGCTTTTCAAGGCCCTTATAGTCGCTCGTGCTCAATGAGCAAAGCGAAATCTCATCATATCCTGTGCTTTGACAAATTGCTTTGCACTGAGCTTCAACCGTTTCGGGAGATTTTTCTCTTATGGGTCGGTTGAGGAAACCTGCCTGACAGAAACGGCAACCTCTGATGCAACCTCTGAAAATCTCAACGGTTGTTCTGTCGTGCACAACGTCAAGGAAAGGAACAACAAAACTTTCAGGAGCAAACATTGAATCAAGGTCTGCAACGTTGCGTTTTTCAACCTTTTCAGGCGCACCGCAGGTTGGCGTTACAGCCTTAACAGTGCAATCTTCATTATATTCGACCTCATAAAGCGACGGCACGTAAACGCCTTTTATCTGTGCAGCGGCGGCAAGAAACTCCTGCTTTGATGCGCCCTTTGCCTTATATTCCTTGAGAAGGTCAATAAGCTCGTTTGTTACCTCCTCGCCGTCGCCGGGAAGAGTTATATCAAAGAATTCAGCCATCGGCTCACTGTTGCAAACGCAGGCACCGCCTGCGATAACGATGGGTGTGAGTTCTTTTCTGTCGCAGCTTTTAACGGGAATGCCTGCAAGGTCAAGCATATTGAGCACGTTGGTATTGCTCAGCTCATACTGCATTGTGAAGCCGAGAATATCAAACTCGGTCAGAGCATCGCCGCTTTCAAGCGCATAGAGAGGAATATTGTTTTCTCTCATCACCTGCTCCATATCAACCCAAGGAGCAAAAACCCTTTCGCACCAGGCATCCTCTCTTGCATTGACAAGGGAATAGAGAATTTTCATACCGAGATGCGACATTCCGATTTCGTATGTATCGGGAAAACAGAACGCATAACGGATATCAACCTTTGATTTATCTTTGACCACGCTGTTAAGCTCTCCGCCCGTATATCTGCCGGGCTTCTGAACCTTGAGCAAAAATTTTTCAATCTTTTTGGGATACATAGGCTATCTCCTGTTCAAATAACATTCCTGTATATAATACCATATTAAAATAAAAAAATCTACAGTTTTACCGTTCCTTTTTCTCTTTTATCGAAAAAGCTGACCGCCGCAAGGTAAACAGCCACCGCACCGAGGGATACGTTGCCGTATTCAAGCGCCGCAAAAAAGCCTGCAACCGCCATTGGCGCAAGCACCGCCCACATAGCGCAGTTACAGATTTTCTCTGCTTTTTCCTCAGGCATAAATCTGCAAAGGCACTCAAAAAGAATGTTGCCACCGTCAAGAGGTCTGCACGGAAGCATATTAAAAGCACCGATAACAAGGCTCACGAGCGCCGCATCTCCGATTGACTTATTACCCGATGAACTCGCCGCAAAAACTGCATAGAGAATAAAGTTTGCCGCAGGTCCTGCCGCATAAATCAAGATATCGTGCCGTTTTGAACGTATGGGCAGGCGTTCAAGCTTTATGCCGTAAAACGAAAGCTCAACAAGGGCAGGCTTTTCTCCGCAAGCAAGCAAGCAAAGAATATGCGCCGCCTCGTGAACAAAGCAACAAAACAGCGCAATCGGGCAGACTCCGCTTTCATCAAGAATCAGCATACAGGTAACGGTTGCCGCAAAAGAGAGATTGATTCGCACGTCTGTTACGCCGCGCTTAATTTTCATAACCGAAAATCAGAGGCTCAGGGTCAACCCTTATGCCGTCAATGCGCACTTCAAAATGCAAATGCGGACCTGTTGACCACCCCGTTGAGCCAACAAGACCGAGCGTTTCACCGCTGCGCAAAACTGTTCCCTCGGGAGCATAGATATCATTCAGGTGACAGTAATAGGTCTCAAAGCCCTCCGAATGCTCAACAAGCACATATTTGCCCCAGACGTCGCTCTCACCAGAAGAAGTCACAACGCCGCCGTATGCCGCCGCAACCGGCGTATTCTCGGGCACGGCAAGGTCAATCCCGGTATGGAAACCGTAATTGCCCGAAACTGGGTTTGTTCTGTAGCCGAAAGGTGAAGAAAGCCTTGCATTTTCAACAGGCAACGTGACAGGCGCACTGACGGTATAAGACGCAAAAGTTGTGCCCTCAACCGCCTGCTCCGAGCCGATATCCTCTCCGCCTGTGCCCGTAATAACTCCAACAGCAACCGCATCCTCCGAGCCGTATTGTAACGTCTCGGGACTGTCCACGGTCAGCTTTGCCGTTACGACCTCAAAATCTGCGGCAGAAAGAATTACCTTGCCGCGATTGTTTTCGGATTCGGAAACGTTCTCCTCACCCGAATAAGCAAAGGGGCTGATTTTTGAAACTGCCGCCACTGCGCAGGCAACAAGCAGAATTGCCGCAAACTGAACCGCAAGCAGACGAACAAAATAATCAGCTTTGGTTTTTTTCTTTTTGAATTTTCTTATATCGTATACCATATTCCCCTCCGTGTTTATGCTGATATCAATATATGAGAAAAGCGGTGACGAATATGATAAAAAAAGACCGCTTTATGAAGATTTGCTTCACAAAGCGGTCCTTGATTTTATTTCATGCCTGCGGTGATGCTGCTGTTAAGCAGAATAGAACTGTAGATAAACAGAACGTCTGCATTTTCAAAGCTTAATTTATTCCAAAGAACAAAGGATTTGAGAGCCATCGGGTTCAGATAGCGTATATCTACAACCGATATCTTAGAATAGCTCTGAATCAGAAGAGGACTGAGACTGCTTCCGAACGAATCTCTGAAAACAACAAGCTCTTTGCCGCTTTTGTTTTCGGGATTTGTGATTGTAATAAAAGGCTGGTTGCCCGAAAGGAAGAACTCATAGGGATCTTTATCGCTTCCTCTTACGGTATCATACACCTGCATCGGAACGTCTTTTCCGTATCCGTCAACACCCGTAACGGTGCAGTTTTCAATCGCACTGTTTGTGAGATATTTTATGGTGTCGGGCTTAATGAAAGGTAATGCCGCCTGACCGTAATATGTGCCGTAGAAAGGAGTTTCAAACGTATTTACGTTGAAATCATCGCTGAACGGTACACCCATTGAGGTTGCAATATGCTCTGCAACGTCAACTATATTCTCCTGCTTCCAATGGCTGTCGGTATAATAATAATCGTCAGCCGAAAGCAACGGCATAATATCGATATATTCCGCATAATCCATTCTCTCCTGCATAAACGATGCAAGAGCGTTATAATCGATTGAAAGATAACCGCCTTTTTCGGCAAGAAAAAGGTTTTTATCGGGAACAACGGAAAGATACACCTTTGAACCCGTTCCTTCAATCATATTTTTATAGATATATCCGAATCTGTCTGCGGCATAATCGAGCATTTCATCTTTGAGCTGATATTCGAGTTTTGAAATGTGCCCGTCTTCAAGAATAACGTCATTGTTATCCATATTCATAAAAACATAATGTGAAAAAACTGCTTTTATGCTCCTGAAGGTATCACGCACAGGAAACTGGTCGAGAGTGTAATCTTTGAATTCCTCCATAAACTTACCCGAAATAACTCTTTCCAGCGTAAGCTCGGGGAAAGTTGCCGGTTCACGTCTTTCGCCGTACAGATAAGTGCTGTCTTCTTTTAATATATTCCATCCGAAAAGTCCGAGAAACAGCGCCGCCATAAGAACCGTAAGAACAATATTTTTAACTTTTGTGCTCATCACGGCACCTCCTTAAAATCTGAAATAAAGGAACGCTTCGAACGAACCGTCAACCAGATAAGCTGTAATCACAAGCATCATACCGATAAGCACAACGGGTTCGATGGTGTTGGCAAACTTTTCGTTCTTTTCCGAAAGCTTTGAAACAAGCTTCTTGGGCAGAGGCGTTGCGCCGATGATTGCAAGAATAATAACAACCGCATAGTTGCGCAAATAATAAAGCCATTCCGCAGAAAAAACGGGCACATTGCCAAAGCCGAACATTGAAGCGATATATCTTGCCGCTTCGCCCATATCCGCCGCATTGAAAATAACAAAGCTGATAATAACAAGGAACATAACGTAAACGTGACGGAGCACCTTGGATTTATCAAGATATTTCTTAAGCCAAAGCTTTTCGAGCATCAGCAGAACGGCAAAATAAAGACCCCAAACTATGAAATTCCACGCCGCGCCGTGCCAGAAGCCCGTTAAGAACCATACGACAAAAATGTTTCTGAACCATTTGATTTTTGAAACGCGGTTACCGCCAAGCGGTATATAAACGTAATCTCTGAACCAGGAGCCGAGGGACATATGCCATCTGCGCCAGAATTCGGTCACACTGCCCGAGATATAGGGATAGTCAAAGTTTTCAAGGAATTCAAATCCGAACATTTTGCCCATGCCGATTGCCATATCGCTGTAGCCCGAGAAGTCAAAATAAATCTGTAAGGTATATGCAATTGCATAAAGCCAATAGAAAAGAACCGATTTATCGTCGGAAAGCTTAAAAGTTTCGCAAAGCTCGCCGAGAGCGTCTGCGATAAGAACTTTTTTGCCTAAGCCAAAAACAAAGCGTCTGATGCCCTGCGCCGCCATTTCAAAATTATGGTTACGGCTTTTGAGCTGCTTTTCGATATCGGAATAACGAACAATAGGGCCTGCGATAAGCTGAGGGAACATCCAACGTAAGCCGCAAGAGAAATAGGGTTTTTCTGCGCGGCAACGTCTCCTCTGTAAACGTCAACTGTATAACTGAGAATCTGGAACGTGTAGAAGCTGATGCCTATAGGCAAAGCTATCCCCGTCAGCGCTACCGAAAGTCCCGAAGCTGAGTTTAAGGTTGAAATAAAGAAATCCGTATATTTAAAAACACCGAGCGTTGCAACACTTGAGCCTACAGATAAAACCAAAAACAGCTTTGCAAGCGTTTTGCCTCTGAATTTTTCAATCAGCAAGCCGAAAATATAACCGAGAAGAATTGATGCAACCATAACGATTGCAAACTTCGGCCTATCCCACGCATAAAAAACAAGGCTTGATATGAGCAATGCAGTGTTTTTAAGCGGCTTTGGCGAAATAAAATAAAGAATCAGGGCGCAAGGCAGAAAATAAAACAAAAAAGGAACACTTGAAAATACCATATTTTATTACCCTTCCGAAAAATATCGGGCGCAGTTTTCCTGCGCCCGTAAGCGGATTATTCCAAACGATTATGCAAGTGAAGTTGTGCACATAAGGAAGAATACTGTGTTTCCAACGTTTTCGCAAACCATTTCTTCTGCTGCTGTGCAGATATTCCATCTGAGGTTAGCTTCTGCTTCAAGAGTTGCCTTAAAGCCTTCAACGTCTGCGCCGTCAGCAAGCTTGAAAACATAGCCAACAAAGGGGATTGTTCCGATGCCGGGTGCAAATGTTGATGCTTCTGCAAAGCCGTGGATTTCGTTATCGAAGCCTGCAAGATAGCCTTCTTCAACAGGCATTACCATAGGCATGAACTGAATTGACTCGTGAGCCATAATTGCATTTGCAAGTTCTTCTGTTGTTGCTGCAGGATTAGCACCGATTTCGTTGTAGAACACGTTGAGAAGAGTCTGAGCTGCGCTTGTTCCGTCAGCAGGAGCATCAACTGCAGGCATACCGCCTTCGGGAGCGTCAACTGCGGGCATATCCATGGGGCCTTCGCCGGGCTGTGCAGGAACGTTGATATCTTCATCAATCGCTGCTGTGGGTTCTTCTGTAACGGTTTCGGTTGACTTGTCTTTGCCTGTGATTTTTGTGTCGTCTGTCTTTTCACTGCAAGCTGCAAAAGAAAGAAGCATAGCTACTGAAAGAATGAGTGCAAGTAATTTTTTCATGGTTTTTTCTCCTTTATCATCTGCGGTCACGCCGCATAATTTATTTTCTTGTGACAGTCCATTCACCGTTATACTCAAGAACGAGCACACAGGTTTTTCTGCCGTAATCAACGGTCATTTCGCTTTTTTGCATACCGTTGCTTCTCCAGATGATTTCAACGTTATCTTCTGCCGAAAATTCGGTTAAATTCTCACCCTCACCGATAACGTCAAAGCTTCCGCTGTCGACGGTAATAAGGGCATCACTGTCAATATCAATCGTAAGCTTCACTTCCGCTTCGCTTGCGCTTCGCGCGAGAGCAATTCCGCCCTGTGTTTCGGCAAGTGCTATGCTTGCGTTTTCACCAACAGCAGTGCCGTTTACGCTGATCTCTATTCCGTTACCCGAAAACGCCGCAAAAACCGCCACCGCAACAAGAACAACGCAGGCAGCCGCCGCAACGATACGGGAAAACTGAGTTTTAAGCAGAACCGAATTATTATTTTCTTTTTCGGCGGAAGCAAGAATACGTTCGCGAAGTTCATCGGGTGCTTTGGCCGCCGACCAGGCTTGCCTTTGCTTATCCGTAAACAATTATTCTTCCTCCGTTTCTATTAACTTTTTAAGAGTTTCTCTTCCTCTTGAAAGTCTCATTTTGATACCCGATTGCGTTATGCGAAGCATTGAAGCAATTTCTTCAACCGAAAAACCTTCGAGATAATGGAGCGTTATAACCGAGCTGTATTTTTCGGGCAAAGCCGAAAGTGCTCTGTAAATCTGTTTTGTTGCTTCGCCGTCATCGTTTGACGCAACGTCACCTATTTCGTCAAGCGACGGATGAGAGCGTATTTTTTTATGGCGCTGAATATCGTGACAGCGATTGACCGTTGAACGAATAAACCAGGCTCGCTCGTGCTCACCGTCTTTGAAATCAGGTTGAGTATCAAAGAACTTAAGGAAAACATCGTGAACGGCATCCATAGCGTCTTCAGAGTTGCCGAGCTGTGCAAGCGCAAGTCTGAAAAGCATATCGGAATGTTTATC
>JAFXJO010000085.1 GCA_017532185.1 Clostridia bacterium
ACCGCCTCAAAAGCGCCGCCAAACAGAATGTAAGCCGCCAAAACAGGTGCAAGAAAAACCAACAATACTGATGTTCCCATATTTTATTCCCCTTTGTTTTATTTATGTAAAGCTGACTTTACATTGATATAATTATACCACGTTTGCATAACAAAAACAAGCAAGTCGGGTTTACAATCCTGAAAAGCATTTCGCCTGCAAGAAGCGTTGCCAACAGTTTTTTCATATTTACCCACTCCTTTTTGTTTATTGCCAAACTATTTGTATTTATTATATATCATTTTTTGCAAATAGTCAACCACTTGATACACTATCAATAGGTTAATTATATATTCGGTTGATTGATGGTAAAATTTTAGTGGTGATATTAATGATAAAAATGAGAGTTCAGGAAATTCTTGAACAAAAGAAAAAAACAAGATATTGGCTTGTTAAAGAAATGCAAACAACCTATAAAACCGTTAACAAAATATGTGACAACACGTTAACAGGTCTGCAGCTTGAAACAATAGAAAAACTTTGCAGCATTCTTGACTGCACACCAAATGACCTGTTTGAAATCGATTAACCGATATAATCTTGTGTGGGCACCGCCCCCCATAACCATTCACTCTTCACTATTAACCATTCACTAAAAAAGCCTGCATCGGAATTGATGCAGGCTTTCTGTCATATCATCGCTTTGGCTATCATATCAACGCACTGCTCAGGGGTCAGCCCCTCACAGTCAACGGTGATATCGGCATATTTTTCGTAAAGCGGTGCTCTTTCTGCATAAAGGTCAGCTATGCTTGTGCCATCTTTCATCGCTATGCCGCGCGTGTGAATATTATCAATTCTTCTCACAAGCTCTTCGGGCGAGAGCTTAAGATAAACCGCAACTCCGTCTGCGCGCAGCTTTGCCATCGCTTCTTCGCCGTAAACCGCACTGCCGCCCGTTGCAACAACGCTGTTTTCAAAAGCGCTTTCGCAGATAACGTCGTTTTCGATTTTGAGAAATTCGTCAATGCCCTTTGCCGCAATAATGCCGCAAAGGCTCTCGGAGCATTTCTTCTGAATGAGCAAATCCGTATCAACAAAATCCATCAGCATTGATTTTGCAAGCAGAACTCCGATTGTGCTTTTGCCAGCACCGGGCATACCGATAAGAACGATGTTTTTCAAAAAGCATCCCTCCGCGTCTGTTATATTATCTGATTATATCATCTGTTCCATGTAATGTACAGCATAAACCGTCACTTTTATCTTAATAAAAATTTAATTTGACACATATATACAAAATTTGATAAAATAACGTGAACAAAAAGGAAGGGGAAAATAATTATGGGATTCAAGGAATATATCACAAAAGCACTTAACAATCCTGAGCCGGGCGATAAAATCGAATATTATAATCTCAAAAAAAGAGTAACGGGCAACGTTCTCTCAAACGCGCAGAGAACAATTCCTGCAGGCGGCTATAACTACGAAGCCGATATCACAAAATTCTGGGAAGAATTTGAAAAGCTCAAGGCAAACTGCGATTATAAGCTCACGTTCAACACAATTATGCTCCGCGTTCTTGCAGAAGGTCTTAAGGCTGCGCCCAGACTCAATGCGCATATGGATTATAAGTTCAACGCATCCTGCGGCAGACTCATTATAAAGAAGCATATCGACGTTGCGGTGCCTATGCTCATTGACGGCGAAACCTTCCCCGTTAAAATCCGCAACCTTGAAGAGAGAAACCTCAAGGAAACCGCGGAAGAATTTGAAAGGCTCACCAAAACTCTCGAAACAACCGACGTCGACCGCCTTCTTTTTGATATTATTCTTCAGAGACTTATCGGCTTTGTTCTCAAAGGCAAACTCGCTTCAACCGCCGCACAGATTGCAACGGGCTACGTTGGCAAATACAAGGTTGCCAAAATTTCGGGTCTTCTTGAACACGTTCCCCACGATGAATCCTCTCTGCAGGTTGACGATATGAACGAAGGCTCCGTTTGCCTCACAAATCTCGGCTCGCTTTATAAGGGTCTCAGCGGCAACGTAACTTATGCTCCGATTCTCTATCCTCAGGTGTTCATTATGGCAATCGGCGCAATACAGGACAGAGATTACGCATTCAAAGATGAAAACGGCGTTGTTGACATCGCAACAAAGAAAACTCTGCCCATCAACATTATGTTTGACCACCGTCTGGGCGGCTTCAACGACGTTATTCCTTTCATCAAAAAGCTCGACGAAATCTTCGCAAATCCTGAGGTTATTCACGAATGGTAATTTTATGCGGATACATTTTAAAAATGTGTCCGCTTTTTTGTTGCCAATTTCAATTATGTAAAGTATAATAAATAAAAAACATTTCAGGAAAGTGATATTATGGAAAAGAAATTTTTTGACCATATAATCCACGGCGGCGATTATAATCCCGACCAGTGGATTAACACACCCGAAATCTGGGACGAAGATATGCGCCTTATGAAGCTTGCCCACGTTAACAGCGCAACCGTTGCAATTTTTGCCTGGTCTCTCATTGAACCCGAAGAAGGCGTTTATAACTTTGAGTGGCTCGATACGATGATGGATAAGCTCCATGCAAACGGCATTTCGGTTATTCTTGCCACTCCGTCAGGCGCAAGACCTCCCTGGCTTGCCCAGAAATATCCCGAGGTTTTGCGTGTTGAAGAAAGCGGTATCCGCAACGAATTCGGTGTGCGCCATAACCACTGCCTCACTTCGCCCGTTTACAGAGAAAAGGTGCGCAATATCAATCGCATTCTTGCAGAAAGATATAAAAGCCATCCCGCCCTCAAAATGTGGCATATCTCAAACGAATACTGCGGCGAATGCCATTGCGAGCTTTGCCAGCAGGCATTCAGAGATTGGTGCAAGGAATATTACCATAACAGTCTCGATGAACTCAATGAAAAATGGTGGAACGGTTTCTGGGCTCACAGAATGACCGATTGGAGCCAGATAAATTCACCCAAATTCAGAGGCGAAAGCCACGTTTCCGCTATGAAGCTTTGCTGGAACAGATTTGTTTCGGAAAGCCATATTTCATTCTATGAAAACGAAATTGCTCCTCTGCGTGAGATTACACCGGACATCCCCATAACAACCAACTTTATGAAGCTCTATGACGGCATTGATTATCAGAAATTCGCAAAAAAGCTTGATCTTGTTTCGTGGGATAACTATCCTGCCTGGGATAAAGGCAGAAACACCGACGAAGCTCTTGAGACCGCTTTTGTGCACGATGCCTTCCGTTCAATGAAAGACGGTCAGCCTTTCTTTATGATGGAAAGCACTCCGTCTCTTGTCAACTGGCACGATGTGAACAAGCTTCCCAAGCCCGGTATGCAGGAGCTTTCTTCAATTCAGGCGGTTGCTCACGGTGCCGACAGCGTTCAGTATTTCCAATGGAGAAAGAGCAGGGGCGGCCACGAAAAATATCACGGTGCGGTTGTTGACCATTGCGGTCACGAAAACACAAGAGTTTTCCGCGACGTTGCACGCCTGGGCAAAAACCTTGAAAAACTCGATGACGTTGTGGGCAAATATACCGACGCTAAGGTTGCCGTTATCTATGACTGGGAAAACGGCTGGGCAGTTAAACATTTCTGCGGCTTCAACAACGTTAACCGCAGCTATTCCGATGAATGTATGAAATGGTATAAGCCGTTTCTCAAAAAAGGTATAGCCGTTGACGTTATTCCGATGGATGCCGATTTTACAAAATACGACCTTGTTATCGCACCTTTCTTATATATGCTCAAAGACGGTACAATTGAAAGAATTGAAGAATACGTCAAAAACGGCGGTCACTTTGCCGCAACCTATCTTTCAGGTCTCGTTGATACCGATGACCGTTGCTATCTCGGCGGTTTTCCTGCAGGCAGACTCAAAGACGTTTTCGGCATCTGGCACGAGGATACCGATTCTCTGCCCGAAGGTATGAAAAACAAAGCAACCTTTAACGGCAAAGAATATGACGTTGTTCACGTTTGCGATATCATCCATTCAAACGGCGCAAAAGTGCTGGGCGAATACAAGCAGGATTTCTATGCAGGTATGCCTGCCGTAACAGAAAACGCTTTCGGCAACGGCAAAGCCTACTATGCCGCCTTCAGAAACGATGATAATTTTGCCGCAGACTTCTGCGATATGCTCATCAAAGCGGCAAACGTTTCTCCCGATGCCCCCATCAATGCAGACAACGGCGTATTAATACGCAAAAGAGGCAACTGCATTTTTGTTATGAACTTTGCAGATGAAGAAAAAGCGGTTGTTCTTGATAAAGAATATACAGATTTGATAAGCGGCAATGCGGTCAGCGGAAAAGTTACTCTGCCCGTTTGCGGCTATATGGTAATTGAGTGATTCTTATGGAAAAATATATCGACCTTCATACCCATTCCCTGATGAGCGACGGCTCAATGACACCTGCCGAGGTTGTGAGAGAAGCCAAAAAAGCAGGACTTGCCGCCATCGCACTCTCTGACCACGACACCGTTGACGGCGTCAGAGAAGCTATGGCAGAGGGCAAAAAACTCGGTGTTGAGGTTGTGCCGGCGATTGAGTTCTCGGTGCAATCCGAAACCGAAACTCACATTCTCGGCTACTATATCGATATCGAAAACCCGAAACTGCTCGACACTCTGGAAAAGGTTATTGAAACTCGCCGTTTCAGAAACCGTGAAACCTGCCGCAAGCTTAATGAACTTGGTTTTGATATCACCCTTGCAGAAGCAGAAGCGATTGCGCCGAATGATTTTATCGGCAGAGCGCATTTTGCAAAACTGCTTGCAGATAAGGGTTACACCAAAAGCGTGAGCGAAGGTTTTAAGCTCTATCTCGAAAACGGTAAATATGCCTATTGCGGCAAGCAGACCCTGACCGATGAAGAAGCCGTGCGCCTCATCAAAGAATGCGGCGGCGTTGCCTGCGTTGCCCATCTTCACCTTACAAAAAAGAGCGACGATGAACTGCGCGCATTTCTCACAAGGCTCAAAGCCTGCGGTCTTGACGGCATTGAGGGATATTATACCGAATATACTCCCGAGATGCAGGCAAAGTATCAGGCTCTTGCCAAAGAACTCGGACTTATCATCTCAGGCGGCACAGATTTTCACGCAAAAATGAAGCCCCATATCAGCATCGGCACAGGTTTGGGTAACTTAAAAATCCCTTACAGCATTCTCGAAACAATAAAACTGCACAAATCTGTCTGATTGTGTTCGTTTGTTAAATTTTTATTCATATTTTTTGTAGACTTACACAAACGGAGCTGCCTCTGAATTCTCATTTTGGAAATTTTATTCTTGAAATCAGCTTGGAATTCTGGTATAATATCTCCTTGGGTTTTGTAAAAAAACCGCATATGAGGCCTATTGAATATCAGGAAGTTTGGTTTTAAGGAGTTTTTTTGATGGCAGCAGGAATTAAAATTTTATCAGCGATGATGTCGTTACTCATCGTTTCAATAACAGAAATCACACCCTGGGTTTTCGCAAACGCAGATGCGTCAGATAACTCGGTTATTCTCGACGCAGCTTGCTTCGATTCAGTTATCGGTATTAACACAGATAAACTTTTTGCCGGCGAAATTATTTCCGTTTCGGAAACTTCGGCTCCCGAAATCGCAGAGCCTGCAACAGAAATCCTTGCAGAAGAAACAACCTTCGTTTTTGCAGAACCGGTTACAGAAGAAGTTTCTCAGATTGCTGAAGAAACAGTTGTTGAAGAACCTGTTTCCGACGATGACGGGGAAACAACAGAAGAACCTGAAGAAACAACAATCGCTCCCGAAGAAGAGGAAGAGGAGATTGTTTGCGATGAGATGCTTTGGCCCGTTGCCCGCAAATCAGAGGTTGTTGCAGGTTTCCCTGCCTATGACAGCGGCAGAACTCATCACGGCGTTGATATTTTTGTTGTCGGCAACGATGGCAGAACCCGTGACGATAACGGAAACAGCCTTTCTTACGGAGTAGCTTTCCGCGCGGCAAAAGACGGCGTTGTTGTTGAAGTGCGTAATGACGGCAATTGGAATTCCGGTTTCGGAAATTATTGCATCGTTGACCACGGTGACGGAACTCAGACTCTCTATGCTCATGCAAAAACCGTTTGCGTTAAACTCGGTCAGAACGTTTCGCAGGGAGAGACTCTCGGTGAGATCGGCGGCACCGGCAACACTACCGCACCCCACCTTCATTTTGAAGTAAGAATCGGCAACTTAAACAATTACACAAGAGTTAACCCTCTCAACTACATAACCGAACCTTAAAAATCAAGCCTGCCTCGGTAATCTGCCGTTGCAGGCTTTTATTTTGTTGATATTTTAAGATTATTGTGATATCATTTATATATTAAACAAATCGGAGCAACTGAAATGAAAAAGAAACTTTCAAGCATACGCATTATCGCTTTCGGCTATATGCTTTTTGTTATGGTCGGCGCATTGCTTCTTACTATGCCCTTTGCCTCAAGAAGCGGTCAAAGCGCAGGCTTTCTCAACGCACTTTTTACCGCAACGTCATCTTCGTGCGTAACAGGTCTGATTGTTCTTGATACCGCAACCTCCTGGAGTTTTTTCGGTCAGGCGGTTATAATCTGCCTCATTCAGGTCGGCGGTCTGGGTTTTATGACAATCGCCACAATGTTTTCAATCGCATTTAAGCGCCGCATCGGTCTGCGCGCAAGAATGACTATGGTTGAAAGCATCAACAACGATAACATCGGCAGTATTCTCAGCCTCACGAAAACAATCGTTAAGGGAACGGCAACAATTGAAGGCTTCGGCGCGCTCATTCTTGCAACCCGTTTTGTTCCCGAATTCGGTGCTGCAAAAGGAATATGGTATTCCGTTTTTCATTCCATATCAGCTTTCTGCAACGCAGGCTTTGACCTTATGGGCGTTTATGAGCCCTACTGTTCGCTTTCAAAGCACGCCGATGACGTTATCGTTAACATTACGGTTATGGCGCTTATAACCGTCGGCGGTCTCGGATTTTTTGTTTGGGATGATATCCACAAAAACAGAATGAATTTCAAAAAATATGCACTTCACACAAAAATTGTTATCACTGTTTCAGCAATCCTCACCTTTGGCGGAGCTTTGCTTTTCCTTATTTTTGAAAGAAATCATACGAATGCAGGTCTTGGCTTCGGTCAGAGCGTTCTCAATTCTTTCTTTGATTCCGTTACCGCAAGAACAGCAGGATTCAACACAACCGATACCGCATCGCTTTCCTCCGCAGGCAGAATACTTACTGTTTTCCTTATGTTTATCGGAGGCTCACCCGGTTCAACGGCAGGCGGTATGAAAACAACAACCCTCGCCGTTATTGCAATTTCAACCTTCAACGGTATCCGCCGCAGACAATCAAAAGGTATTTTCGGCAGACGCCTTGAGGATGATGCTATTCACAAGGCAAGCTCCGTTGCTTTCACAAACATTTCGCTCGCTCTCGCAGGCATAATCCTGATTTGTGCATTCCAACCCTCGATGAACGTTTCGGATATTATTTTTGAAGTGACCTCTGCCCTCGGAACCGTCGGTATGACAACGGGAATAACCCGCGACCTCGTTGCCGCTTCGAGAATAGTTATAATCTTCCTGATGTATTGCGGCAGAGTTGGCAGCGTTTCGTTTGCGCTCGCTCTTATGGAACCGCGCACGGCACCGCCCGTTAAAAATCCAAAAGAAAAAATAACAATCGGTTAAGGAGTATTAATATGAAATCTTTTCTTATAATCGGTCTGGGTCATTTCGGCTGTCATCTTTGCAAAAGTCTCGCCAAAACAGACTGCGAAATTATGATTGCAGATAAAAACGAAGAATACGTTGAAGAAATGATGAAATATGCCGACAGCGCAAAAATCGGCGACTGCACCAACATTGAAGTGCTTGAAACTTTCGACATTCCTTCGTTCGACGCCTGCTTTGTTTGTATGGGCGAAAATTTTCAGAACAGTCTCGAAATAACAAGTCTGCTTAAGGATTGCGGTGCAAAAAAGGTTATCACGAAAGCAGACAGAGACATTCAGGAAAAATTCCTTCTGCGCAACGGTGCAGATGCGGTTATCTATCCCGATAAAAATATGGCTGAACGCTACGCTATCAGAGAAAGCAGCGAGCACATCTTTGATTATATAAATCTCGACAGCGATTATTCGATTTATGAGATTGACGTTGCTGACCGCTGGGTAGGCAAAACCGTTCGCGAACTGAATTTCCGAGTAAATTATAATCTCTCTGTTCTTGCAACAAAGAACTGCCACAAAGTCAGCCCTGTCATCTCCGGTGACCAGCGTTTCGAAAAAGGTGACCATCTGCTTGTTCTCGGCACGCTTGAAGATGTTCGCAAAGCAACAAAATAAAGTTTGACAAAAGTCATATAATATTGTAAAATTCTAAATGCAATAAAATATATTGGAGGTAATTATTATGGTTTTAGCTGCTGTAGGCAAAAACGGCACAGGCAAGGATTTCTTTCTTGAATACGTTGCAAAAACTTACGGTTTCCCCATGATTTCAATCGGTGACGTTGTTAGAGAGCTTGCTGCAAATGACGGTCTCGAACTCACAAGAGACAATCTTCATGCAACATCAAAGAAGTATATGGCTGCAAACGGTCAGACCTTCTTCCCTGAAATGATTGTTAAAAAGATTAAGGAATCAGATAGCCCCAACTTCCTTGTTTCGGGCATTCGTCCTCCTTCAGACATCGAAGTTTTCAAAAAGGCTTTCGGCGATAAGTTCGTTCTCGTTGACGTTGTTATCAGCGACGACGAAGTACGTTATCAGAGAATGCTTGCAAGAGGCTCCGAGAGAGACGGCAAGAGCATTGAAAAGCTTCGCGAAAACGACCTTCACGAAGAAGAAATCTTCCACACCAGCGAAAGCGAAAAGATGGCTGATTACATTATGAAGAACGACGGCACAGTTGACGATTTCTATGCAGGCGTTAAGGATTTCTACGATAACTATCTCAAAGCAAAGCTTGACTAAAAAACAAAATCCGCTGTTCCGAAGAACGGCGGATTTTTTTCATTCAATTACGATATCACATTTCTCTTTTATATTGTAAAAATCAAAATATTTATCTTCCATCGGTATCCATTTTTCTTTAAAAATCTCAAGCTTCTCTTTTCCGTTGCGTTCGAGAATTCTTTCAAGACGCACGTTCAACGGTACCTCAACAAAAAATTTCAAATCATAGTCGAGACGCATTTCGGGATGCATTGAATATGAGCCCTCAACAATAATTATTCCCTCGGGAATGACCGTCTTTTTTTCTGTTATTGCACCTTTTGAGCAGTCATATACTCCATATTCAAAAGCTCTGCCCGTTACGATACCGCGCGCAATCTCCTCGGCGAAACGTTCATAATGTACGTTTCCTCCTGCTTGTGAGAGCCTTTCAGGCGTTTTTAATGCAAACGGAAGAAAGAAGTCGTCTGTTCTGATAACCTGCGCATCAAGCTCACAGGCAAGCAAATCGGCAAGAGTTGTTTTGCCGGATGCGCACGGGCCGTCAATGCCGATTAAAACAAGCTTCTTCGTCTCTTTTATTCTGTTTATTCTATCAGTTATATTTTTCATATCGTTAATAATAAAGCCCCGACAGCAAAGTCGGGGCTTATAATTTTATTTTTCAGCCGAAGCGTTTTCGTTGAATTCATCAACCTGACTCTGCATAACTGCTCTTCTTTCGCGAAGTTCAGCATACATTCTGTCTCTCTTTTCGCCGCTGAGGTCATAGAAAAACTTGGGAACGATGCTGAGCACGCCTGTAACAACAGGAAGGAATGTGCACATCCAGAAAAGAGCGTGACGTGCTTGGGCAGTCTGATGACCGTGAGTTGCCTTGGTGTTATAGCCGAACCAACCAAGCAGAAGGGGCTGCAATGTGTTTTTGATAGTGTTAACGCCCTTGGTAACAACGTCCTTGGCAACGCCTGTCATGCCCTCTGATCTGAAGCCGTTCTTCCATTCGCCGTAGTCGATGGCTTCGTTACGCATTTCGTTGGGAATAACGCTTCTGAGACCCCAGAAGAACATCCAGATTGTTTCGCGAATCATAAACGCAGGAATCATAACCGCGAGGTTTTCATAGCCCTTCTTGGCTTTGGTGTTAATCAATTCACCTGCTCCGAACACACCGAGCATCAGCACGCTGTCAACGTGGGAGCTGGCAATCCACAAAGCCTTTGTTGAGAACTTGGAGCGAGCCCAGGGAACATATGAATACGAGATGGGTGAAACAACCGCACCGGGAATGCCAACGATTGTTGCCATTGATGCAAGGTTAAGAACTTCAATGTAGTAAAGGTTTGTACCCAAACCAACACTGAATGAACCGAGAATTTCTGAAAGTGTGATAAGAAGCAGAGGTTTGTTGGTAAGAACCGATTTGATACCGCTTGTGATAGCGGGACGGTCAACCGTCTGCATAACTCTTTCTTTTGCAACAAAGGCATAAACAAGAGCAAATAAGCCTGAAGCAAGCGCAGTTACAACACCGCCGATAACAAACATTCTGTTGTAACCAAGCTCATATGCGTTAAGGTTTGTAACCATAAGCTCTTTGTTTGCGCCGCTGTTGATATACATATCGATGAGAAGACCCATCAGAATTTCGGGTGCCTTTTCAACAAAGCCCGAAAGAAGGTTTGCCGAGGTAATCAGCCTCGTTCGGTCAATTATATTCGGCGTTATCGTTGCCGTCATGCCGGTTCTGACAATCGTGATCAGCGAGGATGCAAGGTTTGAGAATATCTGCAGGAAAAGATACGGAACGAATCTCGACATCGCATTGCCGATACCCTGAGTTCCCATGAAAAGAGGAAGACTCCAATAAATAACTGAAATCAGAACACCGGGTATTGCATAAACAACAAGCCAGGGTTTGAACTTACCCCAACGTGTTCTTGTTCTGTCAACAATAGCAGCAAGGAAAAGGTCGTTGATAATATCCCATATACCTATAATACCATTGGTGAGCGATTGAAGCTTAAGGTCAATTTTGAGGATGTTCGTTCTGAAAACATCGTCATACTTACCTATGTTGAAACTTTGAGCAATATCGTCAAGGACATAAGCGACAGTCTCTTTTGTGCCAACGTAGCGTCTGTCTCTATAGGCAAGATTTTTAGCCTGTTCTTCTGTCTGAACGGCAGTGTTTGACTCTGTTGCCATATCATCTCTCCTTATCTTGAAAATTATTTAATTAATTCTAACACAGTATGTGCAACTTTGCAACCCCATAAATTTTTTTCATTAATATTGCACAGGTTTTGACGCGTTTTTTTGGTCATTAAATCAATCAAATATTATTTTAACTGTAATATAAGAATTATTTTATCATAAAATAACTGTGAGGTGACTGTAAAATGCTCAAAAAGCTCAAACCCTATATAATTTCGGTTGTGATTGCGCTGGCTGTCGGCGGTCTTTCCGCCGCTGTAACAAGCGGAAGTATGGACGTTTATTCCCAAATAAAACAGCCTCCGCTTTCGCCTCCGTCAATCCTTTTCCCGATTGTATGGACAATTCTGTTCGCTCTTATGGGTATAAGCGCCGCGCTTGTGTGGCATTTCAGGCTTTCAAAACCCGATGACGTGCGCAGCGCGCTGATTGTTTACGGCGTAAATCTTGCCGTAAACTTTATCTGGAGTCTAATCTTTTTTAATATGCAGGCATACCTGTTTGCATTCATCTGGATTCTGCTTCTGCTCGCGGTTATCGTGGCTATGATTGTGCTTTTCAAGCGCGTGAGTCCGCTTGCCGCTTACCTTCAAATCCCCTACCTGCTATGGGTAACCTTTGCCGCCTATCTCAACCTCGCGATTTATATCCTGAACAGATAAAAAAACGCCTGCACACCCTTTGGTGCGCAGGCTGATTTTATTTTTTAAGCTCCTCAATCGCTTCATATGCCATCTGCGGATAATCCGTCATAATGCAGTCAGCGCCGTTTTCAGCAAGCTTTTTAACGTATTTGGCATCGTTTATTGTCCAATACTGAGCAGCAATATTATATCTGTGAGCATAGTTTATCATTTTCTTTGTGCCCAGATTGACTATGTTATATCCCGCGCTTTTGCCGTAAGGGATATGCAACGCCATATAAGTTACGTTAAACTTATCAAGGTCCAGTCCGAATTTGCAGCACAGGAAAAACTGAAAAACTTCTTGGGGATTTGCAGAGCGCGGCATATCGGGATAGGTTGCCGCCATATATTCGGAAACGTCAATCTCTGAAGTTGCCCAGATAACTCTGTCTTTCAGGTTTCTTTCTGTGATGATTGAATAAAGCTTATCTGCTGCTCTGTATCCGTTTTCGCCAAGGCTTTTGATTTCAATGATATAATTGAATTTTTTATCTCCACTGTTAGCTTCGATATAATCAATAACCTCATCGCAGGTAACAACTCTCAGATCATCGGGAATATCTTCGCCTCTCAGACCTCTGTAAGGATATTCGCCGTTAAGCTCAAAATTTTCACCCATATTGAGCTTTTTGGCTTCTGCAAGCGTAATTTCTGACGCTTCAACGTTTTCTCTGCCAAAAAATTCCACTGCATCGGATGTTTTGTCATAAGTGAGGTTATGAAGAATAACCAGCTCGCCGTCAGCGGTTATGTTAACGTCAAACTCATATGTATCAACGCCGTATTTATCATTTTCTTCAAGAACTTTTTTGAACGCCATCATCGTGTTTTCGGGGGCGATGCCTGCACCCGAGCGATGAGCAGAGATATCAATGTCAAGATAATCTCTGATATATTGGTTGGTTGCGTTTTCATTGGGAATAACTTTGTCCCAAGGCCAACCGGGAAAGCTTATGAAAACAACAACACAAACAGCCAAAACCGCCACTGCGCCGAGAACAATTCCCGCAATTTTCAAAGCTTTTTTGCCTTTGCCCGTTTTTCTTTCGGGTCTGATTTCCGCTTTGTTTTCTCTTTCCTTTAAAGTTACCATTTTTCCTCCAAATTACCGTTATTTCAAGGGTTTTATTATAATGGAGAAAAGGAAAAAAATCAATGCAAAAAACAACCAAAATTTGGTTGTTCAGCCTTATAATATTATACCACTCAAACAGAAAAAAGAGCCGCCCGAAGGCGGCTCTTTGATTTGTTTAATGTCGCATCAGAACATATAAGAGAAAATATTTGCGGTGTTGGTCATAATGTATGCGAAAGTATAGAGCCAATCGCTTGCGCTCTCTGTGAAGAAATAGCCAAGGTTACCAAAAGCTTCAGAAATTGAATCGGAATAGAAAATATTTCTGAAATAGCTGTTCATCCAGCTGAATGTTCTGTTGATTCTTCCGACGTTGAGCGAGTTATACATACCGATGTTTTCAGAATTCGTTGCATCTCTGATTGTGCACTCCTCAACAATAAATCTTTCACCTGCGATCTCCAGAACAAAGCAGTAATCCCAGTTGTCGTTGTAGTCATAATATACATCAGCATAAACATCGTATTTTTCGAGATAACCGTATCCGCCAAAGTTTTCAACTGTTTCGGTTGTGCCGTCTGCATAGGTAACCGTAAGAGTTCCGACTAAATCATTTTCATAATAATATTCGCCTGTGTAGTGTTCAACGAGTGATGTATATTTTTCAATGCCAGAAAGTTCAACCTTTGTGATAACCTCTGTGATATCAAGAATGGTGATAGTCATTTTTTCTCTGTAGTCAAAACCGTAAAAACCGATTTCAACCTCGTTTTCGCCTGCCTTGAGTTCTTCATCTGTATAGACTAAAAGATCTGTGTAATCAATCCAAAGGTCTTCGCCGTTTTCAAACTTTAAATTAACACTTGCGCTGATCCAATACTGGGCATCAATATCTTCGTTGTAATAATCGTATACGTTATGATCGAGGAAAAGGTTATTAAACGTACCTTCACCGTAAACAACGTCAACGATATCGCCAAGGAACTCAATGCTTACCTCTTCGGGACCTTTTTCAAAGAAATCAAAACCGAGAACATATTCGCCGGCTTCAAGATAATAATAGATTTCTCTCAGATATTCGCCTGTATGGTAACCTGTTTTGCTGTTGAGATAAATTCCGTTTTCAAATTTTTCGGGAATACCCATCCAGTCTGTGCTGTAATAAGTCGACTTCACTTTATAGTAGCCGTCTTCTTCTGCCTCAAATATGCAATAAACGTTGCCGTTCTCTTCTGTTGCGCTAACGTTAACGGTATCTGCGTCAACAACAAGTTCCCCTGCGTATGAGTAGGTTACTGTTTCATCGCTCCAAAAGTTCCATTCGATATCTGCGGGTGTTGCTGCGAAAGCGGTCATTGAGCCGCAAGCCATAACAAGTGCAAGAAGCATTGCGATTGCTGTTTTGATTGTTTTTTTCATAATAATTCTCCTCATTAATTATTGGGTTAACCCCTCTCGCGTGTGCATAATATCACGCGTTTTTGTGTTTGTAAATACCTAAAATCAATTTGAAATCAAGCTGTAAACATTTGTAATTTTACGGTTAAAATTCTGTAATTATTCTTCTCAAATAATTACAAATTTTTCACACTTTCACAAGAACCTCATAGTCGGTCACTCCTTTTGCGGCATTTTTATCGCCGCCGTTTGTTGATTACATCTTAAGTATATGCGGCTGCTTTTTTGCGCCGTAATCTGAATTTTACCCTCCTTTTCAACCCCTTTCACCCATAAGACGAATGAGATTGAGGTTTGGTCTATAAAAAATTAAAAATTTTGTCCCAAAACTTTATGAAAGCGTATTTTGCTTGCAATAACTGTAGAATATGGTATAATAAAACAGTAATTTACCTGAAAGGAAAATAGAAATGGGTGTTGAATTAAAAAGAACTTACGTTCCGTTCAATGAATGGAAAGAAAAATCAAAGCAGACAGAATACACCGAAAGCACTCCTCTGCTTGCAGATGACGGAACTTTGCTTGCAAAAGGCTGGGCAAGACGCAACGTTTTTGAATATGACCGCAACAAGGTTAAAACAGGTCTCACAAGCCGCAAGGAATGGGATTTTTATAACATTCAGAACGATGAAATGCAGCTCCTCATCAGCTTTGCAAACATCCACATCGGCGGCTACGTTGGTGTAAGACTTGTAAACATAAGAACGGGCGAGGTTATTATTGATTCAAACGAATATTTCCTCGGCACAAACAAATACGTTCCGCCTGCAAAGGGTGACGTGCCCAACCGCTTCAACGATAAAATCGGCAAAACCCTGTTCGATTTCAACACGATGGAAAACGAAAGAACGCTCTGGATAAGAAAACCTTATAAGGGCAAAATCGTTGAATGCGACATAAGTATGGATATTATGCCCGGCCTTGAAAATATAACCACGGTTTTCCCCTTTGACGAGGACAAAACCCGTTACTTTATGACCACCAAGCAGTTCTGTATGCCCTGCGGCGGCACAATCAAATGGGGCGATTATAAATATGAGTTCTCAAAAGAAAACGCCTTCTGTGCCCTTGACTGGGGCAGAGTTAACACCATTCACAAAATGGTATGGTATTGGGGTAACGGTTCGACCTATGTGACCGATGCCGACGGCAAAAAACACCTTGTGGGCTTTGAAATCACCTGGGCAATCGGCAACGAGAGCCACGCAACCGAAACCTGCATCATCTATGACGGCAAGGTTCATAAATTCGGCGCGGTTGACGTTGAAAAGTTCCCCAAGGACAGATACCTTGAGGAATGGAAGTTTGTTTCGGAGGATGGCAGATTCAATATGACGATGAAGCCGACCTTTGATAACCACAGCGATATCGACCTGAAAATCGGCAGAATGAACTGCCACCAGATTTTTGGTTGGTGGAACGGCGATATGACCCTTGATGACGGCACAAAAATTGAAATCAAAGACCTCTATACTTTCTGCGAATACGTAGAAAACAGATGGTAAAAGTAAAGAAACGGCAGTCTGACCGACTGCCGTTTCTTTTTTATTTAAAGCTTTCGCAAGGCTCTTTTGAAAGTTCAACTTTCATCACGCCGCCCGAAGTTATTTCAGCATAAGTAAGATAAGGTCTTGTTACTTTTTTACCGTTTAAATACACAGCCGCAATATAGGGATATTTTTCAGGATCTTTATCGCACTCAACAGAAAAAGCTTTATCTGCCGTGCAGGAATGGTATTTGGGGTCAAGCCTGATTTTTGCCGATTTAAAAAGCGGAGTGTTTATATAATATTCGTCATTTGCAGGGCAAACCTGAGCAAATCCGAGTGCCGATAAAACGTACCACGCCGAAAGCTGACCGACGTCCTCGTTTCCGCAGAAGCCAAAAGCACCTGTGCGGTAGGCTTCTTTCTGCACACGCCTTGTCCAGTACTGTGTTCTGTCAGGCTTGCCGAGAATATCAAAATAATGCGTTATGTTATGGCAAGGTTCGTTGGAATGGTTATAATCATCGTTCCACAAGCGCTTGAAATCCGCTTTTTCAAAGAAGCGTTCAAGAAGTTCCAACGTTCTCTCTTTACCGAAAAGCTCGCTTAAACCCTCAACGTCATACGGCACAAACCACGATTGCTGATAGATGTTGCTTTCAACCGTACCGTCATCGTCATACTCATCCTGCTCAAAAACAAACGAGCCGTCGCTGTATCTGGGTGCCATAAATCCAAGCTGTTCATTGTAATTTTCGGGATACCTTTTTGCACGGCTCATAAAGAACTCATAGTCTTCTTTCTTGCCCAGAACCTTTGCAAGCTTTGCCATTGTGTAGTCTGCAAGCAGAAGCTCAAGCGTGTCGCTCAATCTTTCAGGCACGTAAGCCTCATTCAGATACTGCTCGCTCTTGCGTCTGACTGTGGTAAAAGGCTTGCCTGCGAATTCATCTGCACAGAGAGCCGAAGCCTTTGAAATTTCATAAAGCTTCTTCACGTCAAAATTGCGTATTCCTTTTATGTAAGCGTCCGAAGCCATAATAACGGCAGGGTCACCGACCATACTTTTTGAATCGTTGCTCAGAACCTCCCATCGCGGCAGAGAAGTACCTTTGTGTTCTGCAATTCTGATCAGAGAATTCACCTCATCGTTAACTGTTTCGGGGCTGATGAGAGTCAGCAACGGAAATTCGCTTCTGTAAACGTCCCAGCCGCTGAAAACTGTTCGGTGAGTGTATTCCGCCTCAAAAACATCATTGGCAATGGTAAACCTGCCGTCTGTGTCAGCAGCAATTCTGGGATCAAGCAAAACGTGATAAAGGCAAGTATAAAACAGCTTTTTATCCGTTTCGTTGCTTCCCTCAACGTTTGCACCGTCAAAAGCTTTTTCCCATTTATCAAAAGCAGCTTCAGCCATACCATCAAAATCAAAACCGTATGTGTCAGCCGCAAAATTCTTTCTTGCACCGTCAAGGTCAGTGTATGAAATTGAGCATTTTATAACAAGCGGCTCATTGAGTCCGTTGCCGAATTCGGCAATCAGGCCCGCATCTTCGTGCTCGAAGCTTTTAATGCCATCCTGAGCAAACTCTTCGTTTGCAAAAAAACGCATCGACTTTGCAGGAACAGAAGTTTCGATAACAAAATACAGATTATACGAAATGTTTCCGCCGCCTCTGCCTAAGCCGCCGCCTGCAGGTGTGCAACAGATATGTCCCTCAATTCTGCGGTCATTTACAATATTGATTTCTTCATAATCTGCGTGTCCGCCGATTCTGCGCGAAAAATTAAAAATAACTCTTGCATCGGAATTATGCGGATACGCAAAGCGGATCATACCTGTGCGTTCGGAAACGGTTGTTTCGGCTTTGATTCCGTAGCGGTCAAGTAAAACTGAATAATAACCTGCTTTTGCAATCTCATTCTCGTGGCTAAACGCAGATTTCCAGCCCTCGGTCCCTTTTTTAAACGGAACTTCTTCATTGCTTCCGCTGCGCAAATCCGTTTCGCCCGTCACAGGCATAATCTGAACGTTTCCGAGGTCACCGTACCATCCGATTCCACTCATACGGTTAAGGCTGAAGCCCTCGATTGTATTATGGCAAAAGTTATATCCTGTGCCGTTATCGCCACCCGTTACCGTATCGGGGGAAAGCTGAACCATACCTCCAGGCACACAGGCGCCCGGATATGTCTTTCCGCCACCGTGAAATGATTCTTCCTGTTCATCACCAACGGTGCCTATCATCGGGTCAACGTATTCTGCTTTTTTCATTGTATCACCTTATATCTTCGGAATCTCCGTCATTCGTAGTTTTGCGCAGCCGTAAGGATAAAGAAGAACTTCTTCTTCATCACCCATCGGCTCTCTCGATTCGGGAATCTTTGCGCAAACGGTATCATAGCCGTCTTCATATCCCCAATCAATTTTCTTCACACCCGCTTTAATCATCACAGGCGGATTGACCGATGAAAACGGTACTTCCGCAACACCGTTTTTAATAACCTCAAGGAGGTTGGAACTGTAAGCATAATTCCAATCGGAAACAGGAATAAGCTCATAATCGCAATAAGGGAATTTGCGTTCAACGCCGTCTCTCTCATATTCAAGCATCTTCTTTTCGTGCTTAATCGGCACAGAGAAAACAAGCGAGCCGCACTTAACGCTTTTTAAGCCGTGAGGTCTGTCAATGAATTCAGGCGTTGCATCGAACGCAACGTTGATTTCAAGCTTTTCGCCTGCAATCAGGTCAAAGGAAAGCTCTTTTTCATCAGTTGTTTCGCCGTTGACGGTAAGATTCTTTGCAAACGAGGGGATTCTGATTTTAAACGTTATCGCCTCTTTGACCTCAACGGTATATTTAAAGCTGTTTTCAAACGGATAGTTCGTTTCAAGAATGATATGTTCGTTTGCGGTTTTAAGCTCCGCAGGAATCAGAAGAGCGTTTATAACCGTGTCTCCGTTATGCATAAATGCAGAAAGCGCAAGCTTCGGCCAAGCCTGATTGAAGTTTGCTGTGCAACAACCGTAATTCGGCTCGAGACCGAAAAGATGCGATTCGCCGCCGTTGGTTCTGAAAATCGGCTTCGCAGGGAATTTTTCGCAGGCAATCTGGTTGCTGAGCTGGTCATACTGATGAGTCCACATATCGTCGCTGATTGTTGCAGGCAGAGCGTTAAACGCAAGCATTTCAAGTCTTTCCGCCCATTTGCTCTCTCCCGTTGCGGCAAAAAGATGTTCATATGAATACATCTGCTCTGCAACCGCGCAAAGCTCCGTGCCCTGAACAGGGCTTAACCCCGAAAGACATTCATCGCCCGTAAAAATGCCAACGGGTGTGCCGTTATGCTCCGTAAGAATCTTGTGCAATTTCTCTGCATTATCGGTATATTCTTCATTAAGCATTCCACAAGAAACCGCCTCGCTCTTGAGCATCATACCGATATTCACTATATGGGTATCAAAGCGCCAACGGTTGAGAGGTCTTTTCCAAAGCGCAGTTGCTTCGTTATAATCAAGACCCTGATCTTTGAGAATTCTTGCAAGGTCTTTGAGCCAATCCTCCTTGCATCTTTCATAAATGAAGTTTATTGCGATAAAAGCTTCAAACCATCTTGCCTTGCCCCAATCAAAAAGCGTTATTTCTCCGCTTTTAAGCATATTATGGTAATTCTTGAGAACATTATATATAACGTCAGGTATTCTTTCATCACCCGAACACTGATAATAAACCGTGAGCGTTTTTGCAATAAGCTGCACCGCCCAGGTATCATAAGTTTTTCTTTCATTGTCTGCGCACGGACAAATCCAACCGTCCGTTTTTTGCGATGCAAGGATAGCGTCGATATATTTTTTTGCCCTTGCAATCATATCATCATTTTCAAGCAGATATGCAAGCGGAATAAAACCGTCAAGCCAATAGGGAACTCTCTCCCATCCTTCTTTATCTCCGCCTATCCATGCGCTGTTTCGGATATCAGGCCATATTTTATCAAGGTTACCGCTTAAGCCCTTTGCCTGAATCTCAAGCTGACGGCGAAGCCAGCCTGCAGGCTTAATTTCGTTGGTTGTATAAAAATCCCATTTGTTCATTTTATCGCCTCCGTTTGTATTTATTTTACCACACCCCCACACAAAGTTCAACAATATATTAACATTACTTTAACGGTAATTAACAAAACTATACAAAACAGGTCGATTGAATACAATATCTTTTTGCATAAAAGCAAATGACAGACAAAGAAATTTATGGTATAATTGATTTTATCTTGTGTTAATATTTTTTAAGGAGGAACTTATGAAACTTTCAAAAAAGCTGCTCTCTTTTCTTCTTGCGATTATTATGATTGCTTCCGTTTCGCCTCTCAACGCTTTTGCTGAAACAAACGAAGAAACAGAGCCTGTTAACCACGCACTTATCCTTCAGAGCGACGGCATATCCGTAGCAAAAAGAAAAACAATTCAGATTACCGCAAAGGTAACAAACACAGACGTTCAGCCCAAAATCACCTGGAGTTCTTCTGACGAAAGCATTGCAACCGTTGACTCCACCGGTAAGGTAAAAGGTGTTGAAGTTGGCAAGGTTATTATCAAAGCAACGGCAACAATCGACGGCCAGACAATCCACGGCGAATTTGCCATCAACGTTGTAACAAACAACAACCTCATCAAGGATCTGCTTGTTAATCGCCAGGTGCTCAGCTATCAGTACAGCTACGTTGACGATTATTATTACACAAACGATAAAGAAGCCTGGCAGTATAACTTCGGCTTCGGCAAGATTTATGATTTCGTTTCTCCCTATATTCTTCTTGAATATGACTATATCCGCATCTTCTTCACCTATGAGGGCAAAGACTGGATGCTCCAGATGTGGAAAGGTCAGTACGGCATGATTTTCTATGGCGGTGAAATCGGCATTTACACAAGAGTTCACTCCGATGAGGGCGTCGGCTTCTGGACAATGTTCAGATGTGCCGCAGAAGAAGACTGGCTCAAAATGGAAATGACTCTTTGGCACGAACAGCTTAACGGCGAATGGACACGCGAATTCACCAGAGAATATGACTATTACTGGTGGTGCACAGGCTTCAAAAACGGTCACATCAGACAGGAAGAGCCTGCTGATGAGCTCAGAATTACCGCCAGAATCACCTTCAAGGATGAAGAAATGACAAAGCTTGTTTCCGACGGTCTTGTTGACTGCGGCTTTGACAAGTGCGTAAGCAAAGAAGCAATGGGTCTGGATGCATTCTACGTTGACGGCTGCGACATCTATCTCTGCTGGCAGAATATTTCCGAAGCAGAGAGCACAATGTTTATCAAAGTCAGCACAGGCTTCCTTTATACACTTTCTCTTATGCCCTTCTTCCCTGTAATTATGCCCTTCGTCGGTATGTTCTCGGTAGCAGTTCTTCTTGTTAATATGGTTCTTTAATAATATAAATTTAAGCCTTGCTCCGCAAAGAGCAAGGCTTTTTATTGTTATCCTGCAAATATGTTTTTTATCGCTTCGAAAATGGCTTTGAATATCACCGGCTCAACCTCAACAATGGGTTCACAGCCGAAAAGCATCATCACTTGAAGGCTGAGCTCGTTTATAATAGCACCAATTGCACGTATAGCCAAACCGATAAAATTTAACATTTTGACTCCTCCTAAGCTGATTCTTTATTAACACAATATCATATAAATTTTATAATGTCAAATTGCGTAAAAACCAAGAGCCTTGCTCCGCAAAGAGCAAGGCTTTTATGTTTTTATATCAGAATCCGCCGCCGACTTTGATTTCATAGAGAATTGCTGCGTCGGCTGTGTCAACCATTATTCCGCTGATGTCAAGATGCTTGATATCAACGTTGGCAACGTAACTCCAGGTTCCTTTTTCTATAACTCCGTCTTTATTAATTTTAACCTTAACAATGGGGTCACTGTATCTGACCTTGATATCGGCGTTTTCAAAATCAATTTTAAAATCAGGGAACTCCGCAACCGCAGTTGAAACATTACCGAGAACGTTGATTGCATGGCCAACTGTTCCGTCATACGGACTACCATATGTGCCGTCGGTCTGTTCCTTCATTTTCATTTCGATAACGGTATATTCGCCGCTTTTATAAGCCTTGATCGATTCAGCATCGTCAACAACAAGGTTGTTGAAGCCGCCTGTTATACCGCCGTATGATGTTGAATTTTTGGCAAGCGCCTTTTTGATAACGGGGTCTGCCATTTTAACAAAGAATCCGAGTGCGCCGTCACCGTTGTTGACAATCATATGCTCGAGTGCCATAGTCTGGGTTGAAGTTGCGCCGTCATTTGACTTTATCGCACAGCTCTTATAGAAAGCAACGATTTCTTCTTTTGACCATTCTGCAGGGTCAGCCGCGAGTGATTCGGGTTCTGTGATAGGTTCTGTGTGAATTTCAGTCACTATGACAGCAGCGCCGTCCTGCGCGGTAACAATTTCGCCATTATTGTCGGTAAGCGCCTCGCTCACAACAACCTCCTGCATATTTATATCGCCTCTCGTTGCCTGAGTAACGGCAACGTCGTTTTTCTTGCTGCAAGCCGCAAAAGCAAAAGCAAGTGCAAAAACAAGTGAAAGAGCAATTATCTTTTTCATTTTAATACCTCGCATTCATTAAACATAAATATCGTTTAATATTTTACACTTTTCAACTTCAAAAGTCAAACAGAATATTTTGTTATTGTTTTGTTTTGAATTTCATCGGTTTTGTTGCAGTAGACAATGCTTTTCTGATCGTTGGTATAACAAGCGGATGCAGCCAACCGTTATTTGCAACAAAGGAGCTTTTATCAACGTTATGGAGTATAAACTCGGAGAAAGACGGTGTATCCGTGATTTTCATTTCAAGCCCGTCGCCCGAAAAATCAAAATCAATACGCAGAGTTGCAAGCGTGTTTATCGGCTTAACAACAGCCTTGACTAACCCGTTTTCGCTGTAGGCATAAGCCCATATTTTATATTTATAGCCCTTGATTTCGCATTCGGACAAACGCGGTTCACCGTCAAGACCGCAGTTGATAACAACCTTTTCTTCTTGCTCGAACCACTGAACGGTCAACACATCTTTTTCAACCTTAAAAGAGATATTGTTGAGGTTTTGAGTCGGCCTTTTTGCAAAGCTTGAGGTAAGTGACCTCGGGATAAGGCTTGCAGGGAACATAAGCTTCGCGATTATATCGGATACAGGCGTAAGACAAAACGTTTCACCCTCAGGAATCTTCGGTAACGCTTCGCACTTTTTCGGCCTTTCGCTTCTGCCTGCAAGGTATTTCGCAAGCTTTTCATCCCATTCAGCATCAGATTCTTCAAACACCTCGGGAATCAGCTTTTTCATCAGCCTGTTGTTCGGTCTGTCGTCAATAACGCAGTTAAAAATCGCCGCAACCGCATCCTGCTTCGGAAAATAAAGCACCTGCTGACCGTACATACCGTTCATACTGTAAACGCCGTTATCAAGCCAGAAAAGATAGCCGTAGCCGTCTTCATTACCGCCTTCACCTAAATCAACGTGTTTTTTAACCGCTTCTTTCGTCCACCATTCGGGAATAACCTGCCTTCCGTTATAAACGCCGCCGTCGGCATAGCATCGCATAATTTTTGCAAGATCGCGAAGCTTGAGATAAGCACCCGTACCGCCTATGCATTCACCGATTGAATTTCTCTCCCATTCGGGCTTCTCAATTTCAAGCGGTTCAAAAAGTCTGGGTATAAGATAATCAACAAGGCTCTGACCCGAAAACTTCTGCACAAGCGCCGCAACGATATGCGCATCGTTATTGCTGTAAAGAAAGCCTTTTTTCTTTCTGAAAGGAGCCTTCATAAACATCTCAACGTAGTTGCCCGTCATATCCTGCGTGAAGCTGAATTCCTTGCCGCTTTGCATTGTGAGCACAGAACGCACGGTTATATTTTGCCACTCATCGTCTTTGCAGGCTTTGTATTCGGGAAAAAGTTCAATGATTTTTGAATCGAGCGAAAACAATCCCTCGTCAATAGCAAAACCTGCCGCAGTTGAAACGATTGATTTTGTTACTGAAAACAGTGTGTGCGGCATATCGGCTGAATAGGGGTAAGCATATTCCTCAAAAACAATTTCATTGCCCTTCATAATCAGCAGACCGTGGTTTTCAACGCCGTTTGCTTCAAGGTCTTTATAAAATTTGTAAATCCGTTCGGAAGAAACCTTTGTTTTAACGTTCATATATTTTTCCTCTTTCCAAAATCATTGCAACGAATATGTTTTTATTATATTAGGTTTTAATACAACTTACAAGAAAATTTTTGCGCAAACAAAAATCCCTGCTCTCACAAAGAGAACAGGGATTGAGTTTGCATTATTGCTTAATTATTTCGCTGCTTCTTCAACTGCAACTGCGCAAGCAACGGTAGCACCAACCATGGGGTTGTTACCCATACCGATAAGACCCATCATTTCAACGTGTGCGGGAACTGATGATGAACCTGCGAACTGTGCGTCGGAGTGCATACGGCCCATTGTATCAGTCATACCGTAGGAAGCAGGACCTGCTGCCATGTTATCGGGATGAAGAGTACGGCCTGTGC
>JAFXJO010000086.1 GCA_017532185.1 Clostridia bacterium
AAACTGCAAGGCAGTTGCTCCCTCAAAGGCAGTTAACGCAGGCGGCGTTGCCGTTTCAGCTCTTGAAATGGGCCAGAACTCAATGAGATATAACTGGACAGAAGTAGAAGTTGATAACAAACTCAAGCAGATTATGAAGGATATCCACGACCACTCAGCAAACGCAGCAGAGAGCTACGGTCTCGGCTACGACCTTGTTGCAGGCGCAAACATCGCAGGCTTCATCAAGGTTGCAGACGCTATGATGGCACAGGGTCTTATCTGATAATTTAATTCGCAATGCAAAATTTGAAATTCAGAATTGTTTTGCAGTGACGAATCTCAAATCATCCAAACTATATTATAAACGCAACAGGCTTACATCGGTAATTACCTTTGTAAGCCTGTTTTCATTTTGATAAACTTTTAAAAATATTTTCACACAAACTGATAATAATTATCATTATTGTGTTGACAAATTATGAATTTTGGTTTATAATCAAGCCATACTATTAAAAAGTTCCGAAGGGGGAATAAAAATGCCCGATATGAGCGCGCTTTTTAAAATCGGCTACGGTCTTTACGTTGTAACCTCAAACAACGGCAAAAAAGATAACGGCTTTATCTGCAACACCGTTATGCAGTTAACAAACTCCCCTGCCAGAATCGGCGTTGCAATCAACAAAGCAAACTATTCTCACGAAATAATCAAAGAAAGCGGCGTTATGAACGTAAACTGTCTGACCGAAGGAACTCCCTTCGCCGTTTTTCAGAATTACGGCTTCAGAAGCGGCAGAGATGCCGACAAATTTGAAGGCGTTAACATTAAGCGTTCCGCAAACGGTCTTGCCGTTCTTGAAGAAAACACCAACGCATATTTCTCGCTCGAGGTTGAAAAATATATTGACCTTGACAGCCACGGAATGTTCATCTGCAAGGTTACTGATGCAGAGGTTATCGGCGGCGGTGAAAGCGTAACATACGCTTATTATCACGCAAATATCAAGCCCAAGCCGCAAAAGCCAAAGAAAAAAGGCTTCGTTTGCAAGATTTGCGGTTATTTCTATGAAGGCGATGAGCTGCCCGAGGATTTCATCTGCCCGATATGCAAGCACCCTGCCTCGGATTTTGAACCCGTTGAATTTGAAATTGAAAATAAAAACACAAACATTATCAAGGAGGAAACAAATATGATTAAGTACAAGTGCAAGGTATGCGGTGAGATTTTTGAAGCTCCCAAAGGTGCGGTGGCGGTTTGCCCCAAATGCGGCGTAAGCGGCGACAAACTTGAAATCATCGCTGAAGAAAAGGCTTCAAAATACGCAGGCACACAGACAGAGAAAAACCTTGAGGCAGCTTTTGCAGGCGAATCAATGGCAAGAAATAAATATACCTATTTCGCATCAAAGGCAAAGAAGGAAGGCTTTGAGCAGATTGCCGCCCTCTTCCTCAAGACTGCTGATAACGAAAAAGAACACGCAAAAATGTGGTTCAAAGAGCTGAACGGCATCGGCAACACAGCAGAAAACCTTGTTGAAGCCGCTAACGGCGAAAACTATGAGTGGACTGATATGTATGCAGGCTTCGCAGAAACAGCCGATGCAGAAGGCTTCCATGAGCTTGCAGAAAAATTCCGTATGGTTGCCGCCATCGAAAAGACCCACGAAGAGCGTTATCGCGCACTTCTTCACAACGTTGAAACTGCACAGGTATTTGAAAAGAGCGAAGTTAAGGTTTGGGAATGCCGTAACTGCGGTCACATTATCATCGGCACAAAGGCTCCCGAAGTATGCCCCGTTTGCGACCATCCCAAGGCATATTTTGAACTTCACGCAACAAATTATTAATTTTTCAAAAAAGCAAAATCACTGTTGCAAAATAAGAATTTGTGTGATATAATTATAAAAAACTAAATATTCTATATGATGTTTGCAGGAAATGCTTACGCAACCGAAGGAGTAACACTCTCAGGTGTCCGAAAGGATAAAGACTGCAGACTGATAGAACTTTGGAGAAGCTCATTAAATTGAGTGCCGAAGGTGCAAGCGCAAAAGCGTTAATCTCTCAGGCAAAAGGACAAAGATTTATACCCGATTTTTTCGGGCAGAAGATGTTTTTTTGGCGGATTGCGTTAACGGCGCAATCCGCTTTTTGCTGTTTTACAGCAGGGATTATAGAAGGATGAAGCAAGAGCCGCAGGTTTTACCCTGCGGCTCTTGCTATATGAAATTAAATTTTTAACCGATATCGGGCTCGCTGTCAAGAAGAGCAACAGGCTTTTCGAAGCCTTCTGTTTCAAAAACAACGATTTCATTTTTGCCCTTTTTAAGGAAAGGTGCAGGCAGATACGCCGACCTCTGCGGTCCAACCTCCCAATGCCTTGAGAGCACTCTGCCGTTTACGATGATTATGCCTTTCTTGAATGTGGGAAGCTTCACGAAGGTGTCACAGCATTCATTGATTTCAAATTCACCCTTGAGAAGTACAGGTGAGCCGTCAAAAGCATCAACGCCGTCTTTGAAGGTTACTTTTGAAACGTCATCAAAGGGCAGCGTGTAATTCTGCCAATGGTAAACAAAGTTGTTGCCGAAGCCGATACCCTCCGTTATGCCCTTGCAGTCACGCAGACGGGCGCCGTAATTGACTCTGCCCATATTTTCAACAAGCACCGCAAGCTCCGCACCCTCCTTGGGGATAGCAACTCTGCACTGCGGCTTATCGTCGTTTCTGTACTGAATGCCGACGAATTTGCCGTCAAGATAGATATATCCTCTGTCGTGAACTTCCTGAAGTCTGACGTCCTGCTCGTCTCTGGGACCTCTGACCTGTGCTTTATAAAGCACGTAGCCGTAGCCCTGACCGAGCTTTTCCATTGTTTTGGGCATAACGCTTTCAACGGGAGTGCTCAACGAATCGAGCACATCAAAAAGCTTTGCCGACTGTGTGAATTTAACCTCGCCGTAGTTCATTCTCTTAACGGGCGCAGGCAGCTCAACATCGGGAATGGGAGCGTATTTAGCAATAACGTCTCTGATTTTAAAATATTTTTCCGTTGGGTCACCGTATTCGTTAACGGGCGCATCGTCATCATAGCTTGAAACGGTGGGCTCATAGAAATCATAGCAGTTTGCGCCGTTCATATAACCAAAGTTTGTGCCGCCGTGGAACATATATGCCGAAACACTTCCGCCAAGTTCAAGAATTTCATCAAGAGCCTTTGCCGCATCCTCGGGGTCACGGCTGTGGTGGTCTTCCGTCCAGTGGTCAAACCAACCGTTCCAGAATTCGGTGCACATCAGAGGACCGTCAGGCTGATACTCTCTCAGACGCTCAAACTGTTCTTTTGCTCTTGAACCGAAGTTTGCAGTCTTATGTATTTCGGGAACAGTGCCGCCTGTGAGCATCTGATATTCCGCACCGTCGGAGGTGAAAAGAGGCACGTTGATTCCCCTCTCCTCAAGTCCCTTTGCAAGGTGACGGATATAAACGCTGTCATCACCGTAGCTGCCGTATTCATTCTCAACCTGAACAAGAATAATGTTGCCGCCCTCGGTTATCTGGTGCTTTGCAATTCTGGGAATAAAATCATCAAAGAAGCGGTCAACCGCCGCGATATAGTTTTCTTCCATACAGCGAAGCTGAAGAGCATCGTTTTTAAGAAGCCACCAAGGCAGGCCGCCAAAATCCCATTCGGAGCAAATATAAGGGCCGGGTCTGACAATGGCATAAAGACCAAGTTCCTGTGCGATATCAAGAAATTTCTCAATATCAAGCATATCCGAATAATCATAAACGCCTTCCTGCATTTCGTGCAAGTTCCATGCAACGTAGGTTTCAACAGTGTTAAAACCGCAGGCTTTGAGTTTGAGAAGCCTGTCGCGCCAATATTCTGCAGGCACTCTGAAATAATGGATTGCACCTGCAAGCACTCTGAAAGGCTCGCCGTTCAAATAAAAGCCGTCTTTTTCAATAGTAAACTTTTTCATTTTTGCACCTCTTAATCGGGTAATTCTTCTCTTTCATAAGGAAATTCGCTGAAAACTTCAAATTTCTTTGCCCTCATCCAGAGCGACGGATTGACCTTTACGGTAAAGCCGCAGCCATTGGGAGTAAGCCACTCGTGCATAGGATATTCGGGAATACCGTAAGCAGCAAGAATTGTCATAATAACACCGCCGTGAGTAATGATTGCAGCAGAGGTTGTGCCCGTTTTCATCAGACCCTCGGCAACTTTTTCGAAAGTTTCGCAAACTCTTTTAGTAAAGGCTTCATTGCTCTCTCCAAACGGAGGTGCAACCCCCTTTTCGCCTGCAAGCCAACGGGGAAAAAGCGGACTTTTTTCAAGCTCCTCGGCAGTTTTGTTTTCAAAATCGCCAAAATTATATTCGATAAAACCATCAATCACGATGGGCTTATTGTCGGGATAAAGAATTTCCGCAGTTTTGGTGCATCTTTTAAGAGGACTTGTAAAGACCGCATCAACAGGCGGAAAAATCAGCTCTTTTTTCATTTCAACAAGCTGGTCACAGCCCTCACGGCTGATTTCAACGTCAGTGTGACCGATGTATCTGCCCTCCAGATTTTCATCGGTAAGAGCATTTCTGATAAAGTGAATGGTATAGGACTTCATTTTTCCTCCAAAAAACGTTGTGATTTTTTGTTTGTTATTGACAATATACATTTTGTATACAGTATTGTATAATATATACACTCTGTAAACTAAAGGAGATGAGATGATGGAGAGGAATTTTCCGATAATACTTTGTGAGTTAAGAAAAGAGAAAGGGCTGAGCCAAAAAGAAGCCGCCGCAAAGTTGGGCGTTTCGCAGGCTCTGCTTTCTCATTACGAAAAAGGAATAAGAGAATGCGGACAGAACTTTCTGATTAAAGTTGCTGATTTTTACGGCGTAACCTGCGACTATCTGCTGGGCCGAACAACCGCAAAAACAAACACGCAAGATAAGCTTGAAATGTTTATTGAAGACAAAATGATGCGCTTGACACCGTCATCCGAAACTTTTATAAAAGCTGCCCTTCTTCTTATCGAATATATGCAGAAAAACAGTTCTGTTGACGGTATAAAATTTGACAAGCTTATGGCGATTGCTATTTATAAAATCATTCTTATGCAGGCATCTGCGGGAAACCTACCGAAAAACTGGGCAGGCAGAGCCTGCATTGACGGCAAGGTTTGCTGCAATTCGACTTATCTTACTATTGCCGAATTCGCCGCATACAACGCTTTAAAGCCCAAGAAAAACAAAAGCCCGTTACCCGATTCACCCATACCCGGACCGATAAAGGCTCTTGTTTCAACTGCAGAAGATTTCATTGTTGCCGATTGCACAGAAAAAACTCCGCCGCTTCCCGCAAAATATATCAGGTGATATACATCACAGCCGCCGCACTTTGCAGTGCGGCGGTTATTTTTTTATTCTGCAAGAAGTGACTCATAAAGAGCGATATATTCCTTGGCTGATTTGCCCCAACTGTTATCGCACTTAAGCGCTCTCTTAACAAGCTTATCCCAAAGCTTCTTATCGCCGTAAGCGGCAAGCGCTCTTCTGATAGCGTCAAGCATATCATAGGCATCATAACTCTTGAAGGTGAAGCCGTTGCCCTTACCGTCGCCGCTGTCAGTGATTGTATCCTTGAGACCGCCTGTTTCTCTGACAATGGGGATTGAGCCGTAACGCAGAGCAACCATCTGCGAAAGACCGCAAGGCTCGCTCTTTGAAGGCATCAGGAACAGGTCACTGCCTGCATATATTTTTCTTGCCATATCAGGCACAAAGCCGAGACGCAGACCAACCTTTTCAGGGAAAGCGGTTGCAAGCTCTTTGAAGAAGGATTCATATTCCCAATCGCCCGAGCCGAGAACAGCAAGCTGAACGTCGGTTGTTTCAAGAACTTCCCACATAACACGCTTAATAAGGTCAAAACCCTTATGAGAAACAAGTCTTGAAACAATGCCGATAACGGGAGTGTTCTCATTTACGGGGAGATTGAAGATTTCCTGAAGAGCAGCTTTGTTCTTCGCCTTATTTTCAGGCTCTTTTGCCGAATAGTTACAGAAAATATCCTTATCGGTTTCGGGGTCATAGTTCTTTGTGTCTATGCCGTTAAGAATACCGCTGAGCTTATAGCTTCTCTCTTTGAGAATGGGGTCAAGACCGTGGCTGAACCAAGGGTCAAGGATTTCGCCCGCATAGGTGTTGCTGACGGTTGTGACCTTGTTTGCGCATTCGATTGCGCCCTTCATAAGGTTAATGCAGTCGCCAAACTCAACAAGAGGAGTTGTTTCTTCGCCAAGGCCGAAAACGTCGCCGAGAATTTCTTTGCCGTATTTGCCCTGATACTGAATGTTATGGATTGTTGCAATGGTTTTGATGCCTGTGTATCCTTCTTTTGAACCGTAAATAGTTGTATAATAAACGGGCACAAGAGAAGTCTGCCAGTCGTTACAATGAATGATATCGGGCTTGAAATCGATATAAGGAAGGATTTCAAGTATTGCTCTTGAGAAGAAAGCATATCTCTCTCCGTCATCGTAATGACCGTAAAGAGTGCTTCTCTTAAAATAGTATTCGTTATCTATAAGATAATAAGTAACGCCGCCTGCCTTCGCTTCAAAAACGCCGCAATACTGTCTGCGCCATGAAACAGGCACCATGATATTGGTTATAAATTTCATTGTTGCACGGAATTCATCTTTGATTGTGCCGTAAAGAGGCATAACAACTCGGCAATCAACTCTGCGCCTTTTGAGCGCCTGAGGAAGAGAACCCGCAACGTCTGCAAGACCGCCACTCGCCGCAAAGGGGAGAGCTTCACTGGCTGCATATAATACCTTCATATTTTCACTGCCTTTCTAAAGGATAGTTATTCTATAATTACCGTTGTGTAATATTTACCGTTTGCTTTGAAAACACCTACGCCGATTTTGGTTGCGGAATCGCTGTGAATTTTGCTGCTCATTGCTCTTGCAACGTCAGCATAAAGCTGACCGCCGCCATAGGTTGTGACAAAGGTCATTCCCCTGCCGCTTACCTCATCCTCAAAACCCTTCATTGCGCTGAATGAACTGTCGGACCTTGCTATGCCGTTAAGCTCAACTGCAAGAGGCGCCCTTCCGCCAACACTTTTGCGGTCACTGTTAATCTGGTCGATGATATTGTTTGCCAATTCATCATCTCTGAGACCTTTGAATCCTTCATCCGATTGCGACCATCTGTCCGTAGTGGCAGGAGCAGTTGTTGTTTCCACCGTAACAGCTTCGGTAACAGGCTGTCCGTTTTCATCCAAAACAGGCTTGCCGTTTGCATCCGTTACCTGATGATATGCGGTTTCAGGCGGTACGGGTGCCTGAGTTGTTATGCTGTTTCTGTCAACCGTAACCTTAACCACTTCGGTAACGGGTTTGCCGTCCTCACCGTAAACAGGGCTGCCGTCTTCATTTGTAACGTAAACAAAGCTGTCCTGCTCAACAAAAGGATTTTCGGTTGTTGAAGGTCTGGTGGTGGGCTTATAGGTATGGTCGGAGGATACACCGAGTTCAAGATACTCTTCGAGCATAGTATAATAGGTTATTTCGCCGTATTCATTAGTTTCGCTCGCCTGAACAACTCTTGTTGCAATATAAGACTGAAGCTCGGTTTCTTCTTCCTTGCCGCCGATAACGCCTGTTGCCATAAGAGCAACAAGCACCATCACCAGCGCAAGCATAACAATAACAGCGGTATAGATATTTTTAGTAGACATAGTTTAAGAACACACTCTTTCCGGAGAATCAGATAACAATACCCTTGCCCACATAAACGGGATAATTTGAAGCGCCGCAAAGCTTCTTGTTGGGTTTAACAACAACAGATTTATCTGCAATAACACATTCAAGCGAAGCATTATCGCCGATATAGCCATCCTGCATAATAATGCAGTTTTTAAGTTTTGCTCCCTTTGCAACGGTAACACCTCTGAAGAGAATGCAGTTTTCAACTTCACCGTCAATCTTACAGCCATCGGCAATAAGCGAATTCTTAACGTTTGCGCTGATGCCGTAAACTGCAGGGAACTGGTCTCTGACCTTGGTATAAACAGGGCTGGCAAAAAGAGCCTTTCTGTTTTCTGAATTAAGAATTTCCATGCTTACCTCATAATAGCTGCGAAGCGACTGAAGAGTTCTTACAAAGCCCGTAACTTCATAGCCGTAAATGTTGAGGTAATTGATGTTATTAATAACGATTGTTTCGAAATCATCGATTCTTGCGCCGTGAGCCTCGTGAAGAAGGCGCTCAAGCAGAGTTCTGCCGATAACCATAATCTTAAGCGAATAATTAACGTTGCTGCTGTAGCAATCAACGTATCTGTCGCTTGTTATCCTGCCGTCTGCATCAAGAGTAAGCTCGGTTGCAGAACCGACTGCAGGAGGAATTCCGTTTGCATAAGCAATAGTGATATCCGCATTCTTTGCAATATGAGCCTTGAGAAGATTGTCATAATCGATATTGCAGATAACGTTGCAGTCTGCAAGAATAACGTAATCCTTATCGGAACTGCTGATATAGCCGATTGAGCCGTAAAGCGAATCAGCCTTGCCCTTGAACATACCTGTTTCGGGCGTATTGAAAGGAGGCAGAATGGTCATACCGCCTCTTTTTCTTGAAAGATCCCAGGGCTTGCCGTTGCCAACGTGGTCCATCAGCGAGCGATAGTTGCTCTTTGTGATAACACCGACCTGAGGGATGCCTGCATTAACCATATTCGAAAGCTGGAAATCGATAAGGCGGTATCTGCCTGCAAAAGGAACAGAGCCCATTGTGCGTAACGCGGTAAGCTCGGGCAGTACCTCATCATATGCGTTTGAGAAAATAATACCGAGAACATTTTTTGCAGCCATTATTCAACACCTCCCATATCTTCGTCAACCATAGCTTTGGGTTCAACGGTTGCGCCCTTGCCGATTGTTACGCCGTTGCCGATAACCGCAACACCCCAGTCGTTGATATCCGCCATACTTTCAGGGCTCTTGCCTACAACTGCGCCTTCTTCAATGGTTGCATTCTCTGCAACTATCGAATACTGAACAACCGCGCCCTTTTTGATAACTGTGCCGGGCATAACGATTGAATATTTTACTTCTGCGCCCTCTTCAACGGTAACGTTTGCAAAAAGAACGGAGAAATCAATGTGACCTTCAATATCGCAGCCCTCTGTTATCATCGAGGATTCGATTTTTGCATTTTCGCCGATATAGTGAGGCGGTGCAGCAGGAGATCTTGAATAAATCTTCCAGCTGTCATCGTCAAGGTTGAGGTCAACTTTGGGATTGAGAAGGTCAAGGTTGGCATCCCAGAGACTGTTGATTGTGCCAACGTCTTTCCAATAGCCGTCAAACTGATAAGCAAACATTCTCTCGCCGTTTTCATGCATTGCAGGAATAAGGTCGTGACCGAAATCGTTGCTTGAACCTTCTTTTGCTTCGTCTTCAATGAGATACTGACGGAGCTTCTTCCAATTGAAAACGTAAACACCCATTGAAGCTTTGTTGCTTCTGGGGTTCTTCGGTTTTTCTTCAAACTCGCTGATGGAGCCGTCGTCATTGACTATCATCAGGCCGAAACGGCTTGCTTCGTCCCACGGAACTTCAAGCATGGCGATTGTGCAGTCTGCGTTCTTTTCTTTATGATAATCAATCATCTTGGAATAATCCATCTTGTAGATATGGTCACCCGAAAGAATAAGAATGAGGAACGATCGACGTGAAAGCAGTGTTCAAGAGAATACGGTTTTCTCGCAAGTTCGTATTGATTGGCGGTGCT
>JAFXJO010000087.1 GCA_017532185.1 Clostridia bacterium
GCTGCGCGGTCAACCTGAAATTTAAAGCTTGAATCAGGAACCGCAAACGAAGAAATCACCATAAGCAATGCCTGAATAAGAGAAAGAATTATTTTAATCAAATCTGAAAACCCCAATCCTCAAGAAGAATTTTCATTTCATAAATTATACGCATAAAGATGCTTCTGCAGATTCTGAAAATTTTTGTGAAGAAGCCTTCGCCTTCATAAGGTACGTCTTCGCCCTCGCCCATATAGCAACCGATATTGTTGCTAACGATTTCATTGCCGTAAAAATCATGCGGTGCGTCGCAACCCTCAACGTTATAGCCGGCGCCGATAAGCGGTGAATCGGCAGAAAGCTTAAAGCTCTCGGGGTCGGAATAATCCGTGCCGGCAAAGCCGGGAACGGTATTCATTGAGCCAAGGTCAATCAGCGGAGGCTCACAGCCGTAATAGCAGTTATTGCCGATGATGTTGCCGTCACGGGGCAAATCCCAAACGTCATAGGCAACAAAACAACCGTCTTTGGGGATAATGATGTTATTCACAACAAGCGAATCATACATATCAATCAGGTGGAAGTTACCGCAGTTGACGATTGTGTTGTTATAGAAGCTGATGTTATGTTCGCCCGGGTTAGCGGAAATGCGGCTTCTGCCGCCGTTATCGTTGACGGAGAGGCAGTAGCGAACAGTATTATTATGATGGCCGCTGTGATTTGGGCAATTGCACATAAAACGCACGTTATCGTGTGAATAGATATACTGATAGGTACAGTTATGTGTATAGGAATCAAAGTCAACCGCCATACCGTCACCGTAGTTCTTCTGGCCTGCGATTTCACAATACTGAATGGTACTGTTCACGCTGCCCCAGAACCACATTGCGGCGGTGAAATACTGAATTTCGCCGTTTTCATCAAGACCTACACCCTGGCAGCAGTTGATTGAACGGCAGTTTGTTATAAGAGCGCCGTCGCAGATACCCACAACAACAGCCTCCGCATCCATCTCGTGGAAATAGCAGTCCTCAACAAGGATACCTGTGTTGAAAATGGGGTCGATATCCTCTTCTTCGCACCAGGGAGCCTGCTCATCATTCCATGAGCCCCAGAGCATAACGCCGTTTGCGCAGTTATAGACTTCACAGCCCGTAACGGTAAGGTCATTTACGGCGTATCTTGAGCGTGCAGGCAGACCCTTGACCATAACCGCAGCTCTTGCAGGAGCAGCACCGCGTGAAAAATCGTCACGGGCGGTTACCTTGTAATTCTGCATATCGGTGAAAAGAATATTCTCAAGAACAATACCCACAGAGGTTGCTTCAAGCGCATCAATCCAGATGCCGCCGCCGTGAGGAGCCTTGATGTGAACGTTTGAAACGGTAACGTAATTGCAATCAAAGAGCCTGAAAACCTCGGTGTTAGCATTGGTATAGAGCAGAGGTCTTTCGCCCTCGCCGTAAGACGTGATAACAACGGGGTTTTCTTTTGTGCCCGAGCAGGTAAGAGTTACGGCGCATTCATATTCGCCGCCGCTTCTGAAAAAGAAATGCGTGCCGGGACCGATATTTAAATCCTTAAGACCTGCAATGGATTTAACGGCTTCCTCGGCAGAAGTGCCTGAGTTTGCATCATCGCCGTCAATGGAGTCGATATAATAGCAGGTTGCGCCGTTATCCGCATACGCGATAAATGCGTTTGAGACAAACAAAACTGCAAAAACGAGAAGAAAACTTAACAGTTTTTTCATAATAATCATCCTTTCCGATGTGGGCAACGCCCACCACTGACTCTTCACTAAACAAACGTGCCTGCAGCACATAGGTACGGGCAACCCGCACCCTATAAAATCAGGTGCGGACAGAGTCCGCCTGAAACTCTTCACTATTCACTCTTCACTCTTCACTTTATCAGATTTCAATCAATTCATATTCCGTTGAGCCGCAACCGAGCTTTTCAGCTGTTTCAACGGTACGGATACCGTTGCGGCTTTCGATGCGCTCAATCAGGTGGGGCTTGCCCTCATCGGAGCAGGCATAGACCAAATCAACGCACGCTTTATCAATCGCAACGGGGTCGGCGGAAACAAGAATGCCGATATCCGCTATGCAAGGGTCTTCCGCAACGGCACAGCAGTCGCAGTCAACGCTCATATTCTTCATAACGTTGACATAAACAATCTTACCCTTGAAGAAATCAATAACCGACGAAGCGGCATCCGCCATTGAATCAAGAAAAGAATCGTGGTCGCTTGTCCAGAAATTCTCGGGGTCTCCGACGCCGTGGATATAGCCCTTGCCGTAAGATGACGCAAAACCGATTGAAAGCTGCTTGAGTGCGCCGCCGAAGCCTCCCATCGGATGACCTTTGAAATGAGAAAGCACAAGCACGCTGTTATAATTTGCCATATTCTTGCCGACAAAGTTCTTCTTGATTTTTGTTCCGTTGGGGATATCGAGCACACGGTCATCGCCCTCGGCATCAAGCAAATCAACTTCAAAACAATCTGTCCAGCCGTGGTCTTTGAAAAGCTGAAGATGCTTTTCCGTTGTGTTGCGCGCGCCGTTATAAGCGGTGTTGCACTCAACAACCGTGCCGCCAACGCGCTCAACAACAGGCTTCCAGAAATCGGGCTTGAGGAAATTCTGATTACCCTTTTCGCCAGAATGAACTTTAACCGCTACCCTGCCCTCAAGCTCAACGCCGAGCAGGTTATACATTTCAACCACCTTTTCAGGGGTAATTTCTTTTGAAAAATAAACCTTTGATTTCATAATCTCACCTTTCAATCATTAATTCCGAATTAAATCAGGTGCGGACAGAGTCCGCCCTTAACTATTCACTCTTCACTTTTCATTCTTCACTAACAAATTATTCCTTAATATTCATTGTTACCATTCCGTTTGAAATAACGGTCAGAGTGAGAGTTTTTGTTTCAGCGTTCCATTCCGTTTTCATCGTCGCTCCGTTTGCACCGTTTGCAGTAACGGCAGGCTCGTTTTCAAAGCCCGAAAGAGAAATCACCGTCTGCCTGAAATCGTTTGGATTATCGCGCTTGCCGCCTGCGGCATATGCACGCATAAACTGATCTTCGTTTTCAAGACCGTTGCATACGGCATCGGTATCAAGGCGCAGGTTGCAAAGCTCAATATCAATCTCGCCCTCGTCTTCATCAACTATTGCATAGGTGTGAGCAACAAGCTCCGCCTCAAGCTTTTTGCCGCTTTCGGGCAAGGTATAGCTGATATTCTGCTCGCTGTCAATCGTTTTATTTTCGTTGCTGTTAAAGAAATAAACGGTATCGTTTATTTCAAAAAGCGTTCCGTTGCCCTCATAGGTCTGCTCATAGCGTTTGTTGAAGAAGTTGACCTTAATCGGGTTAATGAAAAGCAGATTGAAGAAATACGAAAAATCGTTCAGCACCGTTGCCTCGGGCAAAACCTCATCGGGGTCGGAATGAATCGGAAGAATGGGAACTATAAAATATCTGCCCGTTGACGGCACCCAGTTTTTGGTGCAGTCAAAATAGATATTATTAAAATTCTCCTGAAAGAAATTAAAGGTTCTGCAATAAAGTCCCTGCAGAATATGGGCATCGTTTCCGCTGAGCGCATATGCTCGCGCAGGCATACCCATTTTGTAAGCGACTTTGATTTTTTCCTTCACCTGATCCTTTGTGGGAACAGCACCGTTGAGAACGCGCTGATAAAACGGATAGAGCACTTCCCAAAACGTCGGGGTAAGAATAACCTCACCGTCAACAAAATGGTAAAGTCCGCCTCTGCTGAACGTGCCTTCAATCGCATAAACCGTTGCACCGCCCACAAGGTCTGCAATCATATCAATACCGAAAAGTGCGGGCGGATATTTGGCGGTTGTGATGGGATCGGGCTCGTTGGGCGCAACACCCAAATCGTCATATTCCTTGAAGCCCTCCTCATACCACAGGAAGTTTTCAAGGTTTACGCCCCAGTTACCGCAAACTCCGTCAAGCCAGCAGCCGAGAATATTTGACTGGCTCGCAAAATGTCTGCCGTGGCCGTTATGCTTATCCATAATTATAACGTTCTGCTCGCAGCTTTTGAGCAAATCGTAAAGCTCTTTGTCCTTGAGAATCTGATTAACGTAGTTGGCTTTTTTATAATAGATATATTCCATATCCTGCCAGATGAAAAGGCCGCCGTTTTCAGCACAAGCCTTAATGCAGGATTTAAGGCGCGCAAGAATATTCTTGTTGACGCCCATATCGTTTGTTACCTCGTCATAGGCAAGATGCTCGTTTGTGACACCGTTGGTTGAAAGCTCAACCTGCACAAAACCAATCAGCGACGGATGTTCCTTGAATACTGCCGAAAGCTCTTCCTGCGTGAAGGGGTCACGGGTTTTGTTGGTGCAGAAGCATTCGGACTGGCAGACAATCGGCACACCCGCAGCATCTGTTATTGTGAGAAGCTCGTCCCAGAATTCAAGCTGACGGGCAGGCGTCATATCTGTTGTGCCTTCATCGATATAGATAACGGCAAAGTTACGGATATCCTCGGGCAGAGCAAAAAATGTTTTAATCGCATATTCGGCAAAAGCCTCACCCGTTTGAGGACCGCCCCAGACAGGGCAGTTTCTTATCATAAAAAGAGGATTTTCGCTGTCAACATACATTCGCAGACCCTCAACCTGTTTACGGGTGCGAAGCGGAGTTTGCTCAATCTGAAGCTCGGGCAGAGCCTCAAAGCCCTCACCCTGCGCACTGACCTGAAGCGGCATAAGCACAAATGTGAGCACCGCAAGCAAAATACAAAGCAGTTTTTTCATAAACATTCCTCCTGAAAATCCGCAAATTATATTTAATAATTTTACCATATTATTATATAAATTTCAATCTGCCGAAGTATACTTTATTAACAAATTTTGAATTTAAAAATTTTACTTGACAAATTGAAAAACCGTGTCTAAAATACTGCATAGAACATTTGTTCTGTTTATATTTTGCAAAATATTATGAATAAAAAAAGAAGCTCGGACCGCTTTGCGCGCGCAGAACGGTCAGGGGCTTCTTAACATTTTTAAGGAGGTAAAATGAATAACAAAAACGAAGAAATCAATTCCCCGTCAGCCATCGATTATCCCTTTATCCCCGTTCCCAAAGAGCTTTATTATAACCCCTCGTTCAGCTCTCTGCCGAACGATGCCAAGCACCTTTTCATTCTGATTATCGACAGGCTCAGATTGTCCGAAAAGAATATCGAAAAATTTTCAGACAGCAACGGAAAAGCTTTTGTATATCTGACACTTGAGGAGGTTATGCAGAAATTAAACGTAAGCGAAAGCTTTGCAATCAAGCTTTTTGATTCTCTTGTGAAAGCACAGCTTGTTACCAAAAAGAGGCAGGGTCTCTGCAAGCCCAACATCATTCAGCTCGGTGACGCAGGTATGGAACTTATCAAAAACACGCTCCGTAACATTAACGAAGCAAGCTTCGGAACTGCTTGCGAAACAGTTCCTGAACCCGTACAGAACAAGGCTAATAAGAATAATATGAATAATAGCGAATTTAATAATAATTATTCAACCTCATATGAGGACGCGATTGAGGAGATAAAAGAGCAGATTGAATTTGAAAGTATTAACGGCGACCCCGAAATCGTGCAAGAAATTATTATGATAATGTATGACGTTATCTACGGCTCGGCAACAACTGTCAGAATAGGCGCAAATATCTTTCCGAAAAGTGCGGTTGTTGCACGATTTAAAAAGCTTGAAGCTGAGCATATCGAAAACGTTATCATCGCTCTCGAAACAACAACAAGCAAAATCATAAACGTTAAATCCTTTCTCATAACCGCGCTCTATAACGCTCCGACCACCGCGGCATCAAGCGTTGCCGCAGATTTTGCATATAACTATAAGCACCTCAAAGGTTTCTCATAAAATGAATTTTTTGCAACGCAATTATGCACATAGTTCACCTCACAAAGGCAAAAACTATTTAATTTATTGTTTATATCTACAAACTTCCAAAAATTTTTGCAAGATTTAAAAATAACACTTGCAAAATTCAAACATATATTATATTATATATCCTGTTATGAAAATTTCTCGGAGGTATTCTGAAATGGCAATGCAACTCCCTGCTATGAGCAAAGATGAACTTTGCGCTCGCCTTGAAGCTCTCAAGGCTGAATATAACGAATTCAAGGCTCTCGGTCTTAAGCTTGATATGAGCAGAGGCAAGCCCGGCGCTGACCAGCTTGAGCTTTCAAACGAGCTTATCGCTCCCGAGCTTCTCGGCAACTTCAAGGCTTCAAACGGATTTGACGTTCGCAATTACGGCATTCTTGACGGTATTCCCGAATGCAAGGAGCTTTTTGCTCAGGTGCTTGACGTTCCTGCAGATAACGTTATCGTTTTCGGCAACGCAAGCCTCACAATTATGTACGATTATATCGCTCAGTGCATGATGTTCGGTTCAGGCGCAGAGCCCTGGAGCAAGCAGGAAGGTATCAAGTTCCTCTGCCCCGTTCCCGGCTATGACAGACACTTTGCTATCCTTGAGCATTTCGGCATTGAGATGGTTAACGTTCCCACAGACGCCAACGGTCCCGATATGGATATGATTGACGAACTTATCAAGGATGAAAAAGTCAAGGGCATCATCTGCGTGCCTATGTATTCAAACCCCTCGGGCATCACTTATTCAGACGAAACGGTTCGCCGCTTTGCTTCTCTTAAGCCTGCCGCAAAGGATTTCAGAGTTATCTGGGATAACGCTTATTGCGTTCACCACGTGGGCACACCCGATAAGCTTCTCAACATCTTTGAAGCCTGCAAAGAAACAGGCAACGAGGATTATTTCATTGAAGTTACCTCTACCTCAAAAATTTCGTTCCCCGGTGCAGGCGTTGCAGCTCTTGCAGCTTCGGCAAACAATATTGCCGCCATCAAGGGCAGAATGACCGTTCAGACAATCGGTTACGATAAAATCAACCAGCTCCGTCACGTAAGCTTCTTCAAGGATAAGGCAGGCATTGACGCTCATATGCTCAAGCACGCCGCAATCCTCAAGCCCAAGTTTGATGCCGTTCTTGCCGCTTTTGATAAGAGTCTTGCAGGCAAGGGCATCGCAGAATGGACCGTTCCCAACGGCGGTTATTTTATCAGCCTTGACGTTTATGCAGGCTGTGCCAAAAAGACTGTTGCTCTCTGCAAGGAAGCAGGCGTAACGCTCACAGGCGCAGGCGCAACATATCCCTACGGCAAAGACCTCGAAGATAAGAATATCCGCATTGCCCCCACCTTCCCGTCAAGGGATGAACTCTGCAAAGCGGTTGAGATTCTTTGCATTTGCGTTGAAATTGCCGCAATCGAAAAGATTCTCGAAAATTAAATCCGAATATGTTTTCAACGGAGCAGCTTCGGCTGCTCTGTTTTTATTTTATGTTCTGCACTTAAACTTTTCACTCAATTCGGGTGTGGGCAACGCCCACCCTTAACTCTTCACTCTTCACTATTAACTTTTCACTCAATTCGGGTGTGGGCAACGCCCACCCTTAACTCTTCACTCTTCACTATTAACTCTTCACTCAATTCAGGTGTGGGCAACGCCCACCCTTAACTCTTCACTCTTCACC
>JAFXJO010000088.1 GCA_017532185.1 Clostridia bacterium
GAGGACAAGGCTATAATGGTAAACAACGCAGACTGGCTTCTTGACCTCAATTACATTGAGCTTCTCCGTGAGGTAGGTGCTTGCTTCTCTGTAAACAATATGCTCAGAGCAGAGTGCTACAAGCAGAGAATGGAAAAGGGACTCAGCTTCCTTGAGTTCAACTATATGATTATGCAGAGCTATGACTTCTATCATCTCTTCAAGGAATACGGCTGCAATATGCAGTTCGGCGGTGACGACCAGTGGTCAAATATGCTCGGCGGCACAGAGCTTATCCGCAAAAAGCTCGGCAAGGATGCTTATGCAATGACAATCACTCTTCTCCTCAACTCCGAAGGCAAGAAGATGGGCAAAACCGCTTCGGGCGCTGTTTGGCTTGACCCCGAAAAGACTTCTCCCTATGAATTTTATCAGTATTGGCGCAACGTTGGCGATAACGACGTTCTCAAGTGCATCCGTATGCTCACTTTCCTTCCTCTTGAAGAAATCGATGCAATGGATAGCTGGGAAGGCAGCCAGCTCAACACAGCAAAAGAAATTCTTGCTTTCGAGCTCACAAAGCTTGTTCACGGCGAAGAAGAAGCAACAAAAGCACAGGCTGCCGCAAAGGCAATCTTCAGCGGTGCGGCTGACCTTGACAATATGCCTGCAACAACTCTTGCAGACGAAGATTTCACAGACGGCGTTATCGATATCCTTGATATCCTTATGAAGGCTGAAATCACAAAGTCAAGAGGCGAGGGCAGAAGACTTGTTCAGCAGGGCGGCATTTCGGTTGACGATGCAAAGGTAACCGATTTTGCAATGAGCTTTGCAAAGGATGACCTCAAGGCAAAACCCATAGTTGTTAAGAAGGGCAAGAAGATTTTCCATAAGATTGAGGCATAAAAATGGTTAATCCCGAAAACAGATTTGCGGTTTTTCTTGATATTGACGGCACTTTAATATCAGACAGTTTCCGCATTCCGCAAGAAAACCTTGATGCGATTGCGGCGGCAAGAGCAAAGGGTCATATGGTGTTTATCAATACGGGCCGTTCCTGGGGCAATATCCCTAATGAGTTGCGCGAACAGTTCAACGTTGACGGGGTTATTGCAGGCAGCGGTTCAATGATAATCATGAACGGCGAAACGGTTTTTCAGCGTAAGTTTGATGTTGAAAGCGTTCGCAAAACGGCTGAATATTTCTTCGCTCACCGCGATTGCTGGTGCGTTTTTGAGGGGCTTAAAACCAATTATATTATCCCCAATGCAGGCTACGTTGTGCGTGAGGGCAGACAGATTGAGCTTAAAAGCATTGATGATTTGAGCCTGTTTGTTGAGGGCGAAGAAATTCAGGTCATTGCCGCAGGTCCTGCTGTGCCCGATGAGTTTATGCAGATGCTCTCGGATAAAATGACCTTCTTTATTATGCGCACTTATGCCGACTGTGTTATCAAAGGCTGCGATAAAGCAAAGGGTATCGAAAGAGTTCTTGAACTCACGGGAATCAAAAAAGAAAACACAATCGCAATCGGTGACAGCAGCAACGACCTTGCCATGCTTGAATATGCAGGCATAAGCGTTGCAATGGGTAATTCGCAGGAACATATTCTGCAGATGGCGGATTACGTTACCGATACCGCCGCAAATTCGGGCGTTGCCAAAGCAATTAAAAAATATTTGTTATAATGATAAAAGGCTTGCACAGATGTGCAAGCCTTTTGCTTGTTTATCTTTATTTAATCTTTGCGCCGTAATTAACGGGTTTTGTCAGAAAAACGTCGTTACAGATATTTTTAAGCTCGTTAAAGCAATTTTCGGCTTTTTCCTTATCGTCAAAAATGCCGAAAACGGTGGGGCCGCTGCCACTCATCTGATAAAGCCGCGCACCGCAAAGACGCATAACCTCTTTGATTCGAACTCTTTCAACAACCTCAATAACCTGCTCAAAAACGTTGCTTGCGTGTTTACATATACCGTCAAAATCACCGTTAGAGCAAGCTTCGAGCATTTTGAGATTATCGGGATGGTAGATATAGGCTTGGTCTGCAGCGGCAAAAGCCTGTGCGGTTGAAACGCCTTTTTCAGGCTTTGCAAGAACAACATAACACTTTTTCAAAGGCTTCACTCGCGAAAGAACCTCGCCTCTGTTCTGGGCGATGCAGGTGCCGCCTTTTATACAGAAAGGAACGTCGCTGCCGACGGTGAGACCGATTTCGCACATTGCCTGTTTTGAAAGCTTTGTGCCGTAAAGCTCGTCAAGACCGACTATAACAGCCGCTGCATCGGCGCTTCCGCCTGCGAGACCTGCTTCAAAAGGAATTTTCTTTTTAATATGAATAACGGCGTTTGGGGCGATGCCTGTAGCTTCAAAAAACGCTTTTGCGGCTTTAAAAGCTATATTGTTTTCGTCCTGCGGCAAACGCTTGTCAGAGCAGGTGAGAGAGATACCGTCCTCGCCCTTATCAACGGTTATCTCGTCGCAAAGGTCAACTGCCTGCATAACCATAAAAAGGCTGTGAAAGCCGTTTTCAAGCCTGCCGAGGATATCAAGAAAAAGGTTGATTTTTGCAGGTGCAATAACTTTTATCATAAAGCGAACTCCTTTCTGTTATTCGATAGGAATAAGGGTTGGTGTTCTGTTTTGGTAAATGGCGATTGAATCAAAACCGCAACGCTGAAGCAGCTCATATCCCTGCTCAATTCCTGCACCGAGATGTTCTGCAAAGTGGGCATCGGAGCCGATTGTGATAAGCTTGCCGCCAAGCTCTTTGTAGCGGCGCAGAATACCTTCGTCGGGAGAGGTAACGCCGATAGGCTGGCGCAGACCTGCGGTGTTGAGCTCAAGAGCTTTTTCGTTTTTGATAAGCGTTAAGAGGATTTCATCAATTATTTCGGAATATTTACTCATATCTACGGGCTTTTTATAGTTGCCCACAATGTAGCGGAGAGGGTAGGTGAGATGTGCAAGGGTATCAAATCCGCCCCACTGAGCAAGCTTTAATTCCCATTCAAAATATTGGTCGAGGAGCTTGTTGTAATCAATGCTCTCGTCGTTGAAATCCATATAGTAGAAATCCTGAACTTCGGGCAGATTATGAATCGCACCGATAACGATATCATATTTCATTGTTGAGGTAAGCTTTTCTGAGATTTCTTTGTTATAAACAGCTTGTCCGAGTTCTGCACCAACGCAAACAAGAAGTCTGCCCTTGAACGCAGAGCGTGCCTTGGAAACTTCAAAGAAAGACTGGATGGCGGTTCTGTCAAAGCGGTCTTTGTAGAATGCATCCATTTCAAGATGGTCTGTGAAAGCAACTGCGCGCAGACCCTTCATAAATGCCGTTTCACAAAGATACATTGTTGAATGGTTGCCGTCAAACGAGTTGTCGGTATGTGTGTGCAGATCAACAATATTTTTGAATGCCATAAGAACCGTCTCCTTTGCTATACTATATATAATAATACCACATTCTTCCGCAATAAAAAAGCATAAAATAAAAAAATGTTGTGTAAAATCAAAAAATATGGTAAAATATCTGCGCTACAATCATTTTTTTGAGGGGTAATTATGAAAGTTATTGTTACCGGAGCCAAAGGTCAGCTCGGATACGACGTTATAAAAAGACTTGAATCACAGGGCGTTCAGGCAATAGCTGCTGATTTGCCCGAAGTTGATATTAGCGATGCGGCGGCAGTTGAAGCTTTTGTTGCAAGCCATAAGCCTGACGGCGTTATTCATTGCGCCGCATATACGGCGGTTGACAATGCGGAGAGCGAAAAGGATATCTGCTCGCTTGTTAACGAAACGGGTACGCTCAATATAGCAAAAGCCTGTAAAAATCACGGGTGCAAGCTTATCTATATCAGCACGGATTATGTTTTCAGCGGCAAGGGCGAGAGCGAATTCGAAACCGATTCTCCCAAAGCCCCCTGTAACCATTACGGCGCTTCAAAGCTTGCGGGTGAGGTTGCGGCGCTCGAAAATTGTGATAAATGCTTTGTTGTCAGAATTTCCTGGGTGTTTGGCATCAACGGCAAAAACTTTGTTAAAACAATGCTCCGTCTTTCCGAAACACGAGATGAACTTACCGTTGTTAATGATCAGGTCGGCTCACCGACTTATACCTATGACCTTGCAATTCTTCTTTGTGAAATGATAAAGAGCGAGAAATACGGCGTTTATCATGCAACAAACGAGGGCCTTTGCACCTGGGCTGAGTTTGCGAGTGAGATTATGCGTCTTGCAGACAGAAAAACAAAGATAATCCCTGTCACGAGTGCCGAATATAAAACCGCGGCAGTCAGACCTCTCAATTCAAGAATGAGCAAAAAGTCGCTTGATGAAAACGGTTTTGAGAGACTTCCGACATGGCAGGATGCACTTGCAAGATATATCGAATTATTGGAAGATTTCTGATATCTATTGTAAAAAGCATCAGTTTATATTATAATTATACGTCAGGAATAATTCGCGGAGAGGTTTTATGGGCGAGGATAAGAAAAAACTTAATACCGATGCCGAAAACCAAAAGGCTTTTGACGAAATCACCGACGGCTTCTATGATTTGTCGGCGGTTTATTCGGGTGCGCCCGAAAAGCAGACGCAGCGCAGAAAGCTGACCCGTGAAGAAGCTCTTAAACTGCGAGACGAAAAGCGCAGAGCGTTTGAGATGCAGGCGATAAAAGAGGATATCGAGCGCCGTTATTCAATTCAGCTTGAGCAGGCGCAAAGTAATATTCAGGCAGATTTGCAGGAAAATAAAAATACTATAATTGAGTTCGAGGTCGATTCTTCGGTTGTTGATGAAGAAATTCAGCGAATGAACGAGCTTATCGACAGCGAAGCGATTGCTGAATCTGAGGAAGAAACGAAAGAAAAAACCGTTTCCGAAACCGAAAGCTTTGATATCGCGCAGTGCAACTCCGTTTATGCGTTTGTTTATCTGCTCGGCAATTCAGTTGTCAGAATTTTTGCTTTTTTATTTTCTCTTGTTTCCGGTGCGTTCAGGATTCTCTCAAAAATTCTAAGAAGACTTTTTGGCGGCGCAACGGTAAAAACAAGAAGAAAATTCAGAGACGGTGTGAGAAAAACTCTGCGCGAAGTGGTTTGTTTCCGTCGGGAAATCAAATCCGCTTCAAGGTCAATCAAAAAAGCTTTGCGAAAACCGCTGAGCCTTCCTTCGGTTTTTGCTCATTATATCAGAAAAGCAATATCAAGGCACAAAAAACTTCTCAAGTCAACCGCAAATATCGCTATGCCTGTTTTATCGGTTATAATCCTTATTATTACCGTTAATTACTGGAGTGGCGTAACGTTTGCCTTGGAGGTTATTTATAACGACTGCAGTATAGGATATATCAGCAACGAAGCCGTTTATGCCGAAGCAAAGGATATTGTTAAAAACAGACTTTCAACGGGCGGCATCTCAACCGAGGTTGAAGCAACCGTTGCTTCTGCTGCAAACCTGCGTGCAGAATATAAAATCGCGGTTGTTTCTGTTGAAGAGCTTAACGATGCTCAGGCTATTTCGGATAAGATGATTGAAAATTCCGTTGATAATCTTACCCATGCCTGCGGCGTCTATGTTGACGGCAAATTTATATGTGCCGTTAAAAACGAAGCCGATGCAAAAAGTGTATTCTACAGTCTGCTTGAGCCTTATGAAGAAGAGGCTGAAAAAGACGGCTATGTTGTGGGCTTTGCTCAGAATATCGATTATGTTCAGGGTCTTTACAGAGATGATGAAAGTATTATGTGGGATGCTCCCAAGCTTGCCGAAAAGCTTTCACAGCCCAAAGAAGATGCAGTTATTCATCAGGTTTCGGATGGCGATACCCTTGCTTCAATAGCAGAGGAATACGGCATTGAGGAGGATTATCTCAAAGCCCTCAATCCTGATTATGATTTTGAAAATGCTCAGCAGGGTGACAAGATAACGGTCAAGCAGTCAAGCGAATTTATTAATATCAAAAAGACAGTTACAACGTCCGAAATCAGAGACGTTGAATTTGATACCATTAAGAAAAAAGATAACACCAAATACAGCAGCTATAAACGCGTTGAGCAAAAAGGCGTTAACGGCAGCGAGAGGGTTATCAGAACAAAAATTTATATTGACGGCGAACTCACTGAAACAAAATACGATTATGAAACGATTGTTGAGCCTGTTGACGAGATAGTTGTTGTGGGCACCAAGACCTATTATGACGGCGTTTACGTCGGTTCACCGTCAGAGTCAGGCTTCCTCTGGCCTGCGCCGAGTTGCCACTATGTAAGCTCGCCTTACGGTTGGCGAAGCAGTGGTTGGCATAACGGCATTGACCTTGTTAAGTCCGGCGGCGGTGCCAACGGAACACCCGTTATTGCCTCAAGAAGCGGAACGGTTGAAGTTGTTCGGCGAAGCAATTCAGGATACGGCAATATGGTTATTATCAACCATGGTGACGGATATAAAACCCGTTACGCCCATATGATAAGCGGTTCAATAACCGTTAAGGTTGGTGATTATGTTGAAGCCGGCAGAACTATCGGCAGAGTCGGTTCAACGGGTAACTCAACAGGTCCGCATCTGCATTTCGAGGTTATTTACAGGGGCGAAACCCAAAACCCGAGAAATTATATTTACGGCTGATAAAATCGGTCTGTGCATTTGAATTGTTGCGCAGACCGATTTTTTGTTAAATTTAACAATAAAAAAATGTTGACAAACGGCTTTAACGGTGTTATCCTATTAACAAGATTTTTATATCTTTAAGGCGATGACGAAGAAAGCTGAGTTGCAGAGTCTTCAGAGAGGCGGCGTTTGGTGCGAGCCGTCGGCAAAGCAGTTCAAGAGCTATCCCTTCCGAGCCGAAGCTCCGAAAACCGCAAAGGTGAGTAGACAGCTTCCGTTGATGCCGCGTTAAGGCATAGGGCTTGTTGGAGCCTGTTGAGCGGCGCTTTAAGCGCAATTTGAGTGGTACCGCGGGTAAGATTATACTCGTCTCAAAGCAGAGTCAATCTGTTTTGGGGCGTTTTTTTATTCCCCAAAGCAGCAAATCAGAATCATCGTGAAAGGAGAATGAATGATGATAACTTTCGGTCAAGGTTCAGTTGAAAACAAAATCATGGAGGTTGCTCAGCGAATTATTGCGCTCAGACTTGATATGGGTCTTTCGCAGCGCGAAATGGCAGAGAAAATCGGCTTAAGCGAAGAAGAATATTGCTTCTATGAATCAGGCAGCCGTGATTTCAGCTTCACTTTTATTTATAACCTTGCTCAGGTTTGCGGCGTTGAAATTACGGATATTATGGAAGGCAGCAGCCCCAGCCTTACGGAATACACCGTAACAAGAAAAGGCGAGGGTATGCCCATAACCAGAAGAGAGGGCTTTGTTTATAACCGACTTGCTCCCTTCTTCAAGAATAAAATTGCGGAGCCTTTCAGAGTTATAATCCCTTATTCTGAAGAGGCTCTTAATCCTCCTTATCATTGCGTAAGCCATGAAGGTCAGGAAATCAACATTGTTATCAGAGGCACTCTCAAAATGATAATCGGCGACAGAACCGAAACTCTTAACGAGGGTGACTGCATCTATTTTGATTCTTCCGTTCCTCATAACGAAATTGCAGTCGGCGGTCAGGAATGCGAGTTCTATGCAATCGTTATCGCTCCCGACGGCGCAAGCGGTATGAGCGAATGCGTTGAAGAAATTCAGACTGCAAGCACAACAAACGTTGACCTTGCAAATCTCCAGAACCCCGTTTATGCAAAGTTTATTGAAACAACTCTTGATGAAAACGGTGTTCTTAACGGCATCAAATTCAAGGATGACGATAAGTTTAACTTTGCATTTGACGTTGTTGACGAAATCGCAAAGAAATCTCCTGATAAAACAGCGATGCTCCACGTTGATAATCAGGGCGTTGAAAGACGCTTTACATTCAGCGACATGAGCCGCCATTCCGCAATGGCTGCAAACTATTTCAAGTCTCTTGGCATCAAGAAGGGCGATAAGGTTATGCTTGTTCTCAAGCGCCATTATCAGTTCTGGTTCTCAATTCTTGCTCTTCATAAGATTGGTGCAATCGTTGTTCCCGCAACAAATCAGCTTGTTGAGCACGATTTTGAATACCGCTTCAATGCAGGTAAAATCAGTGCAATTGTTTGCACTGCAGACGGCGACGTTGCCCATCAGGTTGAACTTGCCGCAAAAAAATGCCCAGTTCTCAAGACAAAAATCATTGCTCACGGCGAGCGTGAGGGCTGGCTGAACTTTGATAAGGAATACTGCAACTTCAGCGACGTGTTTGAAAGACCTTCACCCGAAGAAGGCGCATTCGGTTATGACCCGATGCTTATGTTCTTCACCTCGGGCACAACAGGTTATCCCAAAATCGCGCTTCATACCCACAGATATCCTCTCGGTCATTTCATCACCGCCAAGTATTGGCACAACGTTGACCCCAACGGTCTGCATTTCACAATTTCCGACACAGGCTGGGGTAAGGCGCTCTGGGGCAAGCTTTACGGTCAGTGGCTCTGCGAAGCAGGTGTTTTCACCTACGACTTTGACCGCTTTGTTGCCGATGATATTCTCAAGATGATCGGTAAGCACAAGATAACAACCTTCTGCGCACCGCCCACAATGTACCGTTTCTTTATTAAAGAAGACCTTGCAAACTACGATCTGAGCTCAATCAAATATGCCACAACTGCAGGTGAAGCTCTCAACCCCGAGGTTTTCCAGCAGTTCCTCAAGGCAACGGGTATCAGACTTATGGAGGGCTTCGGTCAGACCGAAACAACTCTTGCTCTTGCAAACTTTGTCGGCACGTCAATCAAGGTTGGCTCAATGGGTAAGCCCAGCCCGCTGTTTGACGTTGATATCATCACCTCTGAAGGCAATCCCGCAAAGGTTGGTGAGGTTGGCGAAATCGTTGTAAGAACAGATGCAGGCTCACCTTGCGGTCTGTTTATGGAATACTATCTTGACGAAGAAAAAACAAAGGAAGCCTGGCACGATAACATCTATCACACAGGCGATACCGCTTGGAGAGATGAGGACGGTTTCTTCTGGTATGTCGGCAGAGTTGACGACGTTATCAAGTCATCGGGCTACCGCATCGGACCCTTTGAGATTGAAAGCGTTATTATGGAACTTCCTTATGTTCTTGAATGTGCCGTCTCAGCCGCACCCGATGAAATCAGAGGTCAGGTTGTTAAGGCTGATATCGTTCTTACAAAGGGAACAGAAAAGACCGACGCTCTTAAGAAAGAGATTCAGATGTATGTTAAGGAGCATACCGCACCTTATAAATATCCCAGAATCGTTGAGTTCAGAGATGAGCTTCCCAAAACAATCAGCGGCAAAATCCGCAGAGTTGAACTCCGCGAAGCAAACAAGAATAAGTAATTTTAAAAGGCTTGCACGTTTGTGCAAGCCTTTTTTATTGAATGATGAATAGTAAGAGATGGTTTCGCCCTTGCCCGTTATATCTTTAATTTAAACGTTCTTCCGTCGTAGTCAATCAGACCGTCATTCTTCATTCGTGTAAGCTCCTTGGACATTGCGCTTCTTTCAACAGAAAGATAATCCGCAAGCTCCTGACGGTTAAACGGAATTGTGAAAATGATTGTTTTTTGCAGGTTTGCCTGCTCTGAAAGATAGGAAATCAGCTTTTCTCGCGTTGTTCTTCGCGAAAGATGCGTGATTTTGTTGTTCAGTTCGCAATGTTTTGCCGCCATCGAACAGAGAAGATTATCTGTCAGCAGACGGTGATTCATGCAGTCCTTAACGCAGGGCGCGGCGAGGCGGCGCATATCAAAAACAAGAATATCCGAATTCTCTTTTGCAACAATGTTGAACGGCATTGTCAGATTCTTTGCAAAAGCATAGCTTTCGCCGAAACATCTGCCGGGAATGAATTCCGTTACTATTGATTTGTTGCCGAGAAAGTCGTTGCTTTCAAGATATATTCTGCCTGTGAGCACAACGCCTGCGGAATTGGTGAATTCACCTGCGCGGCAAACTGTGTCGCCTTTGCGAAAGCTTTTAACTTCAGCGTTCAGGCAGGTGAGAACGTCGGTAAGCTCGTTTTCGCTTATACCGTCAAAGAGTTCGCACATTTTCAGAATATTAAGATATCTGCGCATATTGTCACATCCTTGTTGCAATTAACACGTTTATTATACTATTAACACAAAAGCCTGTCAATAGCAACGCAAAAAAACTGCCTTACGTCCCTGAAAGGGAGCAAGGCAGTAAGAGCTTTATTTAAGTGTTTCAAATGCAGGGCAGTATGCGGAAAAGATGTTTGAGCTTCCGCCGAAACTCTTGATTGCAAACTTATCGCTTGCCGCCGCATCGTTAAGTCGAAGAGCAATTCTTTCTTTGAGATTTTGGCTTGTTGTTTTGCCTGCCATCAGGTCGAATGCCGTGTGAACCGCGCCGGTGAGAAGAACGGTTTCGAGCGAATAATTATAATAGCAGTGTTTGGCGTTACCTGTTGCTGCCTTTGCGGCTTCGGATTTGAAACTAACGGTGTCATAAGGATTCTGAGGAAGGTTAACCGTATAGTAATCTGCTATTCCGTTATATGCGCTCGGGAATGAGGGCGAAATATATATATATTTCTTCTCATTAGCTATTTTGATTAATTCATCCTGAATATGGTAATCGGTTGAGAAAATCGCAACGTTTTCGCCGCTTATAGTGCCGTCTTCATCGAATATTTTCAGCTTTTCACGTATTTCCTTAACAACAGCTTCTTTGCCGCCCGGAGAAATCGGGTCGGGAGCGTCAAGGCGAACAAAAGTGATTCCCTGATTTTGGCATTCTTTTTCAATTGCGGATTTTGCCGTTGCGGCAAGTAATGAGGTGTCATCTGAACCTGCAAGACCGGTGTGACGGTTAGGGTGAGACATAACAAAATATTCTGCGCCCTGAGCTTTTGCGCAGGCAACCATATCTGCCGCGGCGCTGACCCAATCAACGCAAAGAACAAGGTCGCTTTTTGAAGCGAGCTTATCTGCTGATTCCTCGGGTTCGATGCAGATGATTTTTAAATCGGGGTTAATTTCTTTTGCGGCGGTTATGGCGTTGTTGGTTGTTCTTGTTGCCTTGGCATAAACAATTGCACCGACGGACGCATCTTTAGCAACCTGTTCCGAAACGGATATAATACTGTTTTTGTTTTCGGCTAAATCGTATTTGTTGTCGTATTCCTTGATAATAACGTTTGCCGAATAAGCTGACTGAATATATTTTGCCGCCAAGGTGCCTTCGGTGAACTGTGTACCTGCAGGAACAAGAACGGCAACCTTCTTTTCGCCGAGTTCAACCGATTCAGATAAAACGGGAGCAGGAGAAGTGGGCTCAATGTTTTTATCCTTGATAAATGCACAGGAAGCGAGTGCGAAAATCATAATTAATACCAGCAAAGATGCTGTTATTTTTTTAATCATAAATAAACCTCTTTTTTATGTGGTTAATTTGTATTTTTGGGTGAAATAATCTTTAAGTTCCTGAGGTGCGATTATTTCAATTTTGTCAACAAAGCAAAATATCCAGCCTATGAATCTTTCGTCAAGAATTGTGTAAACCTTTGCATAGCAATAGCCTTCGGAATCGCATTTTCTGAACTGAACGGGCGAATCAAAGAAGTTGCGCACAAACTCTGCATCTTCAACCCTGATTTTAAGCAAGACCCAATCTGCTTTGGTGTGGCGGTCTTTGATTATGGTTCCGGTGAAAAAACCTTTTGCGGAAAAAATATCACCTTTAAAGACTTCAACGTCTTCTTCAAGAATTTCAACCGCTTTGATTCGGCACAGTTGCATACATTCGGCATCAGCGCTGCCCGGCTGAGTGAAAACAAAAAGTGTGCTGTTTGGGCTGATTGCAATTTTTATCGGGTTAACCGTGAGATGCTTTTCTTTTTCCGGAGTTGAAAAGCTATCGCTCAGGCAAGTTACGGTGTAGGTTAATGTTACCTTCTTTTTTTCAAAAATTGCTTTGCGCAGAAGCATTATATTTTCACCTGAAACCGGTTGGTGAGGAATATCCGGCGCAACTCTTGCCGTTGTGTTAATAATCAGGTTTCGAGTTGGCAAACTGATAATTTCGTTGAGCACTGTTTCTGCATTTTGGCGTTCTTCACGGGTAAGCTTTTCGTTGGAATAGATTGCCGCAAGAAGAGCGTCAACGGCCAGAAGATTAAATTCGCGAGCGATATAATAACCCTTTTTGGGCTTGGTAACGTATATTATCTCGTGCGTAGTGGTGTTTATAAGCTTGATATCCGCAATAACGTTGCGCTTTGTGGTGTGATATCCGTATTCTTCCAGATAGCTGCAGATTTCTTCAATGCTCAAAACGTGATTTTCATTTGAATAAAGTTTTAGAATATCAATAAGAATAAGGAGACGGGTTCTGGCATTATTGTTTTCAGCCAAAAAAATCACTGTCCTTTAACAATCAATATGTCATCTTGTCGTTGATATCTTTAATAGCCTGTTCGTCGATTTTAAGGATTTTTCTGTCGTAGGTATAAATACCGTTAACCTCAAACTCAACGTCACTGACCTGAGTGTAAACCGTAGCGCAGAGACCTTCTTTGATAAGCGGAATAACCTGCTTCTCATGAAGGTTGACGTATGCTTTTGTTATTGCCTCTTTGCTCAGATAGGGGATATAACCGAATGAGCGGATAGGATTCCAGGCGTGTTCTTTGATGTTCCAGCTGTATCCGCCGTATTCGCTGATAACAAAGGGCCTGTTTTTAATAGTGCGGTTTGTGGGCTTATGAATGGGGAAGATATATTTGTGAATGCTCTTGAAGTCGCAACCGCCTTGGTCGTGCCAACCGCTTGCGTGGTCAACAAATCTTGTGGGGTCAAAAGCCTTAACCATGTTGCCGATTTCGAGGGCATCAAACTGTCCCCAACCTTCGTTGAAGGGAACCCAGCAGCAGATTGAAACGCAGTTATAAAGGTTACCGAGCATTTCAAAAAGTTCCGCCTTGAATTCTTCTCTCCATTCGGGAAGGTCGCGGTTAAATGCCTTGTAGAGGTTATCTTTAACGTGAACGTTAATGTTGGGCAGAGCACCGGCGAGAATGGGATTGAGGGGCTTGCCGCCGCTTATCATATCCTGCCAAACGAGCATACCGAGTCTGTCGCAGTGATAATACCAACGCATAGGCTCAAGCTTGATATGTTTGCGGAGCATATTGAATCCGAGGTCTTTCATTTTCTGAATATCAAAAATCATCGCCTCGTCAGTGGGAGGAGTGAGCTGGCTTTCGGGCCAGTATCCCTGGTCAAGCAGACCTTTCTGGAAATAAGGCTTGTTGTTGAGCGCGAGTCTGGGATAACCGTCGGCGGATTTGATGATTGAGAATTTACGCATACCGAAATAGCTTTTTACGGTATCTGTTTCGCCGTCACAATCGAGCGTAAGTTCAATGTCATAAAGGAAGGGGCTTTCAGGGCTCCAGAGCTTTGCGTCGGGAATTGCGATTTCCGCATTGTTTCCGATTTCACCTTCGAAAACGGTGTTGTCGCCGTCAAATACCTTAGCTGTGATTTTGCCGCCGCATTTGCAGTTTGTGAAAACTTCAACGCCGATAACGCTCTTGTCGATATCGGGAGTGAGACGGATTTTTTCAATTCTGCAGCAGTTTACGGGTTCGAGCCATACTGTCTGCCAGATGCCTGAAGTTGCGGTATACCAGAAACCGGTGGGTTTGCGAATCTGCTTACCTCTCTGCTGGTGACCTGCGTCTGTGGGGTCGAAAACTTTAACAAGAAGCTCGTTTTCGCCGTCAATGAGAACGTCGGTGATGTCAAAGCAGAAGGGGTTGTAGCCGCCTGTGTGTTCTCCGACAACCTCGCCGTTAACCCAAACCTTGCACTGCCAGTCAACTGCGCCAAAATGGAGAAGCGCTCTTTTGCCGTTGAAAGTATCGTTAAGGGTGAATTTTTTTCTGTACCAAAGAAGCTGAGTTTCGCTCAATGCTTTGTTAACGCCTGAAAGCTCGGATTCAACCGAAAAAGGAACAAGGATTTCACCGTCAAATGCAGTGGGGATACCGTCATTTTCGCCTGTGATGGCATATTCATAAATGCCGTTAAGATTCTGCCAGTCTTTTCTTACAAGCTGGGGTCTGGGATATTCGGGAAGGGGACAGCTTTTGTCAACCTTATCAAACCATTCGGTGGTAATATGTTTCATAATCAACTCTCCTGTTAATTTTATTTAATTACGTCATAAAAATCGCAAAGCTTCCAGGTGCCGTCAACGTTTATCGCGTTCATTTCAACCCAGATTTTTTCGCCGTTAGTTTTGCTGGCATCAAGCACTTCAACGGCAAAAACGATTTTGTTGCCGTCTTTCCAACCGTAGTCGGCAAAATCAAATTCGCTCCAGTCATAGGGGTAAAGTTTCTGACCGTCAGAGAATTCAGTTTTATAATCGAGGTTATAATAGAACTTGCCGTCAAGCTCCATATAAACGGGAGGGTTACCGATAACGGTTTTAACAACGTCTTCCGGGTATATTGCGTTAAGATTGTTTATAAGCGATTCATAGCTTTTGATTGAAGCGTCTGCTTTAACGGGAGCGTATTTTGCACCGTTATGGGTGATTGCGGCACTTTCGTCAACAGGAAGATGAGAAAGCACAAAAACTTCTTCAATAAGCTTTTTCTGAGCAAGAACAAGTGAACGAAGAGTTTCTCTTTCGGCGGCAAGAATAAGGTTTTCAACCTGAGTTTCTGCAGGCTCAACGTATTCTGCCGTTGTGTTATCAAGAATCTGCTCCTTGATGTTACAGCCTGCAAGTGCAACGAGTGTTACTGCTGCCATAAGGAGCGCAATTACTTTTTTCAAAGGTACCAATCCTTTCAGTGCTTATAATTAATATATATTATATATTCTTTTTTATATTTAGTCAATGAAATCTTTAAACGTTGATTGGATAAATATAAAAACAGGGTTGCCGTTTGAATGACAACCCTGTGATTTTATTTGATTGCCGCAACCGTAACCGCAGATATAACCGCCTGAATCATACAGAATCTGAAGATAACCTGCGAATTCGACCAACCCTTGTTTTTTCTGAAATGGTCGTGAAGAGGAGTGCGGATTTTTTTGAATGCGTTGAAATGAAGAAATCTGATGAGCGAAACTTTGAGAATGCCGAGAAGACCGTCAAGGCAAAGCATAAAGCAAAGGGGAATTGTGAGCAGAATGTTGCCTGTTTTAAAGATGATAATGCAAAGGAAAAGGCCGAGAGCTCTTGAACCTGCATCGCCCATCATCATTGTGCTGGGTTCGGAATTGCTCCAGAGATAGGGCAGAAGCGTTACAACCATAAAAATAACAAGCATTGTAACGTTTGCGTCTCCGTTTGCAAAATAAACTGCGGCGGCAATGGCAATCATTGAAACGATTGAAAGGCTTCCGCAGAAACCGTCAATACCGTCGGAACAGTTGGTTGCATTAATAAGCATCCAAACAAGCACCGTGCCGATAACGCCGAAAAGGATTGCAGGAATTTTTACGCTGAAACCGAAAAGGCTGATTGCTGTGAGCTCGGGGTTAAAATATACAAAGTTTGCGGCTGTCAGGGCAGAGATAACAAGGTCAATTGCCCCTTTTTTATATTCGCCCCAAGGCTTTTCGGAAGCATCGTCGAGATAGCCTGAAAGCATACCGAGAAAGAGGAGAATGTAATAGAAAAGATATTCAAGCGAAAACGGAATGAAAATCAGAGAAACCGCAATGAAAGAGCAAACAAAAATTATGCCTGCGCCTCTGACTTTACCTGCTGAGAGCTTACCGTTGAATGCAAATTCTCTGCCCTGGTCTTTGGGAAGTTTGCTTTTGAAAAGCTTAAGAAGAACGCTGCAAAGAGCAACGCTGCAGAGAATGGCGAGAATGAGCAGAACTTTTGGCGAAATGCCGTCAATCATATTAATCATAATAACCCTCCGGAATTTACTAAAGAAAGAATACCACAGGCAGACTGATTTTTCAATAACTATTTTGGTTTATTTGACTTAAGTTTGAAACAGATATATAATGAGCGCGGTGATGATATGAAAATTCTTGCAATCGGAGAAATAATTTTTGATATTTTCGGCGATGATGCGGTTATCGGCGGTGCTCCGCTGAATTTTTGCGCTCATTGCGTTGCCTGCGGAGCAAAGGCAGCTCTTGCTTCGGGTGTCGGTGCAGATGAATACGGCAAGAAGGCGCTTGAAGCAATAAACGGTTTCGGCGTTGACACTGATTTTATAGGAACAAATGCTTTTGAAACAGGCAAATGTATAGTAACCGTTGAAAACTCAAGCCCCTCATATAACGTGCTTCGTCCTGCGGCATATGATGCGGTTGATGCCGATATTGAAGCAATAAAAGAATACGGTGCGGAAATTTTTGCCTTCGGCACGCTTATTCAGCGAGAAGAAGCATCAAGAAATTCCGTTAAGAAAATTCTTGCGGAATGCGATTTTAAAGAAATTTTCTGCGATATTAATCTGCGCAAAAACTGTTATGACCGTGAAAGCTGCTTGCTTTGCCTTGAGAATGCAACAATTCTTAAACTTAGCAGTGAGGAAGAGCCTTTGCTTGCGGAATTCAGTTTTTATAATAAGGCTGAAAGTGAAGAATGTTTGCTTTGTAACATTGCATCGCGTTTTGAAAATCTTCGCCTGATTATTTTCACAAAAGGTGAAAACGGCTCTGTTATTTATAATGCAGACAACGGAACGTTTGAATATATTGATGCCATAAAATCAAACGTTGTTTCAACCGTGGGCGCAGGCGACAGTTATTCTGCCGCATTTCTTTGCGAATATCTGCGAAGCGGTGATATCGCAAAGGCAGGCAGAGCAGGAGCAGAACGAAGCTCGGCTGTGGTTTCTCAAAAAGGTGCAATTATATAACATAAATGATAAAAACGGCTTGTACAGATAATCTCCGTACAGGCCGTTTTCACTTTTGTGATTTCCGTACTCGCGGTACAGGAAATACGGTTTCAGATGTGATAGAATTCTTTTTGCAAGGGTCACTTCTTTGGCGGAACGTATTTTATTATGTCTTTGATTTCGCACTCAAGATAATTGCAGATGCGCGCCAGCACAAAGAGGTCGATTCTTGCAACCTTATTGTTGCAGTAATTCTGCAACTGTGTCCGCTGAACGTTTGCGTTGATGCAGATTTGATTTTTGCTTATGCCCTTTGATTTTCTGAACTCATCAAGGGTGAATATAACCGAACCCACATTCTCGTTTTCAGCGGGCGATTTTTTTGCTTCAGCCAAATCAATCACCTCGTATAATTCGGTATATGTATTATATCTTACAAAAGTCAGTATTGACTAATGTAAAATTATGCAGTATAATATCTTACACGGTAGAAACAAGTACACAAAAGAGGAGGTGCAGTGTGTTTTTGCGGTATTAACTGCAGTTTTGTTTCCTTACAGCCAAAATTTTATTTTAGAAAGAGGTAATATTATGTTCTGTAAAAAATGCGGCAAAGAAATAGCTGACGGTCTCACAACCTGCCCCGAATGCAACGCAGCAACTCAGGCTTCGCGGGTTTCTCTTGATTCCGTTTCAAACGGAGCAAAAGGCTTTGTTGACGGCTATAAGAATTTCGGTTCACTTTCAAAAACAAATAAGATTATCCATATCGCAGTTCCTGTTGTTGCTGTAGTTGTGATTGTGCTTATTCTTTCTCTTGTTTTCTCCGATAAATACGTTTCAATGGTCAAAGACGGTCATCTTGAAGCATTCTCCAAAACCGAAACAGTCGGCGAAGCTTTTGACGGCTTCTTTGCTTCTCCCGAATGGGACAGCTTCAAATCCGATAAGGGTAAGAGAATTGTTGAATTCAACGGTGAATGCGAATATATCGGCGACGATGTTAAGGTTTGCATCCAGTTTGAAATTGATGAAGATGATGAAGAATTTGAAATTTACTATGCCGACGTTGACGGCGAAAAAATGAGCGATTTTGAAATATTAGCTCTGTTTGAAGCGGTTTACGATGAATAATAACGTAATCCCCGAACCGATAAGGCTCGGGGATTTTTTATATCTCTTTTTCATTTGTGTCAATCAGAATTGCATTTGTTTCATAAATATTGAGACGTTTGTTGATTGCAAAAATAAAGATACTGTCTCTTTTGTTTCTCGGGTCAAGATAAGCGAATTTTGCAAGCCTTAAAACAAGCTGCGTTTCGGGCAGAGTAAGACCCATGCCGAGGGCTATTGAAATCAGCACGTCTCTTGTTGGGTTTTTGTTGCCGTTGAAAATTTTGTAAGCATAATCGCCTCTGCCTGATTCTTCGGCAACGGCGGCAACGGTAAGGTCTTTTTCTGCAAGCAGACGCGAAAGGCACTGGGGCAGAGTTTCGCACAGAAGCTCTTTTTCATTTTCGTTGAGAAAAGCAATTATATCGTTTGAATTGGTAAGACCGTTAAGAAGGCGGCTTGTTGATTTCTCCACTTGCAAAACTCCTTAATTTAATATATAATACTGTTTTGATTATAAACCAAAAAACAAATTCTTTCAAGGGGGTGACGGAATGAATCTGACAGACAGCTATAAGCTTTCGCTTTACGGCGAGCTTTCAACGGTTAAAGAAACAGATTTCTGTACTGTTAAGCTTGTCTCTTCATCGCTTGACGGCAAATACTATATCAAAAAAGAATATGCCGATAACAAGCAGGCTGTTTTTTCTGTTTTGCAAAATATCCGTTCACCTCATCTGCCCGAGATAAAAGAAATAATCGGCGGCAGAACAGTTGTTGAAGAATACGTTGAGGGTGTTACGCTTGAAAAACTTCTTTCAAACGGTAATCTGACGGAAAAGCAGGCGAAAAGAATTTTTAAAGACGTGCTGGAGGCTCTTGATGAGCTTCATAAACACGGCATCGTTCACCGCGACGTCAAGCCCTCGAATATTATTATAAAGCCCGATGGCAGGGCGGTGCTTATTGATTTCGGCATATCAAAGCTGTTTAACGCAGCCGCAGAAAACGACACAACGCTTTTCGGCACCGTCGGCTATGCTCCGCCGGAGCAGTTCGGTTTTTCTTCAACCGATTACCGTTCCGATATCTATTCTTTCGGTGTAACCGCAGAAAAGCTCGGCATAAAAAGCTATAAAAGGATTGTAAACAGGTGTAAGGCGTTCGATCCTTCAAAACGCTATGCGAATGCGGGCAAGGTTATTGCAAGCCTGAGGCGAAGAACACCGATTGCAATAAGCGTTGCGGCTGTTTTGGCTTTGCTTACCGTTGTATTGTGCTTGCTGCCGTACGATATACCCGATAATAAACCCGAATATGAGCAGGAGCGAAAAACGGAAAAGCAATCGGTCAGCGAACATATACCCGTTCAGAGTGAACTGTATGAACAAACCGAACCGATAACGTTGCCTCACGTGACTCAAGCGCCAACGTATGCCTTTTCAACAACGCGCAGACTTCAGCTCTTTGACCATCAGAAGCCCTACAGGGTTATCGATACCGATGAGCATATTTATTCCATTCTTATTATGGCGGTTGAGGCTGATGAGAAGATAATCGTACCCACGGGGGACGGCGGCGAGATTGAGGTTCATTATGTTTTAGACAGAAACAATCTTAAACTGACGCTTAATGACGGCAGACATATTTTTGAGTGGGAACACAGCGCCGCGCAGATAACCATGGGCGAATATCTTGCATACGGTGTTATGACCGAAATAGTTTTCTATGATATAACGGGTGACGGTGTTTATGAGATTATTCCCATGTTCTGTCATAATGATTATTCAGCGGTTGAGGGCAAACTTGCAAAGCTTGTCAATTCGTGGGAGGGTTACTGCATAGAGTATTCCTCAGAAACGGGCTTTTCACCGTGCGAAGGTGAGCTTCGGGTGCTCGGTTCGCAGAGCGACGAGGTTTTCTTCAGCGGCGGCAGAATTCTTGTTGATAACCGTACGGAGGAATATGTGATTTCGGACGGTAAGTTTGAACGCAAATAAAAAAATAAAAAAAGAGAGTGTTTTATGAAAAAATCCAATGCATTTGCACTGATACCGATAGGCGTTTTTGTTGTTTTTTATCTTTCGCTCGGTATTGTTTTTGAATACGTTATGAAAATTGAGATGGGCTTCTATAAAGTGCCCGTAGTCGTTGCTTTTTTGCTCGCTTTGCTTGTTGCTGTTATTCAGACAAAAGGCGAAACGCTCGATAAAAAATTTGAAATTATGGGCAGCGGCATCGGTGATAAAAACATTATAACAATGCTTATCATCTTTATGCTGGCAGGTATATTTGTTGGCGTTGTTGGCAGAGATTCGGCTGAAAGCGTTGCATATTTTATGCTTTCCGTAACACCGCCGAGACTTGCGGTTGTTGTTCTTTTTGTTATTAGCTGCTTTGTTTCAACCGCTATGGGTACCTCTTTGGGCACAATAACGCTTATAACCCCCATCGCCGTTGCCGTTTCTGCAGGCTCGGGATTTTCTCTGCCGCTTTGCGTCGGCGCGGTTATGGGCGGCGCAATGTTTGGCGACAATCTTTCTTTTATTTCCGACACAACCATTGCCGCCTGCAACGGTCAGGGCTGTGCAATGAAGGATAAATTCCGCACAAACTTTGCAATCGTTGTGCCTGCGGCTATCGTTACGCTTATTCTGACTTTTGTTCTTTCGCTGAGTTCCGATATTCCCGAGAGCATCAACAAGGAATACAGCCTCATTCAAATAGTTCCTTACGTGCTTGTGCTTATCAGCGGAATTATCGGTATCAACGTTTTTGCAACGCTTCTTATAGGAATTGTTTCGGGCAGCGTGATTATGCTTACAACGGATGCGATGAGTTTCCACGAGCTTCTTTCGGGTATGGGCAAGGGTGCTTCGGGTATGTTTGAAACATCAATGGTTGCAATTCTTGTTGCTGCTCTTTGCGCATTGATTAAACATAACGGCGGCTTTGAGGCTCTTCTCAGCGGAATAAGACGCGTTTTCAAAGGTAAAAAAAGCGGTCAGCTCGGAATCGGTCTTCTTGTGAGTCTTATGGATATTGCAACTGCAAACAATACGGTTGCGATTGTTATGGCAAACCCGATTGCAGGCGAAATGGCAAAGGATTACGGCGTTTCGCCCAGAAAGACCGCATCGCTTCTTGATACGTTTTCCTGCATTGTACAGGGCTTTTTGCCTTACGGCGCTCAGATGCTTGTTGCTCTTTCGACGGTCAGCACTCTCGGTTATAAGCTGACTGCTTTTGAAGCGATGGCAAATATGTTCTATCCTATGATACTTCTTATCAGTTCTCTTGTGTTTATATTTGTTATTCCCGAAAAGAAAAGCAAGGCATAAAAACAGCGGATACGGCTCAGCACCGTATCCGCTTTTCTTTATTTCTGATAGATTTTAACGTAATCAACGATGAATTCCGTTTTATACGTTTCTTTGTCAAGCTCTGCAAGCTTTTCGGGTTCGGGAATTTCAAGCGAAACAATAACGTCTTCTTCAACCTGTGAAACACCGTTGCCGAAGGTTGAACGGACGGTTTCAACACCGTTTATATAGAAGATATATTCGTCCTCGGTCCATTCAAGACCGTAGGTGTTATATTCATCGGTAACGTTGTTGCCGTAAAACTGGCCGAGCATTGCGGATTGGAAGCCTTCCTGCACGCCGTCAACGCCTGCGCAGTGAATTGAGTGAGTGACGCAGTATTTCTCCTTACCGTCATAGCATTTTGACTCGAAGATATCAAGCTCTGCACCGCCGGGACCGCCTTTTGAAACCGATGCGGTATAGGGAGCGTCTGCCTGAATCCAGAATGCGCTCCAATAGCCCAGACCCTTATTTACCTTGCATTTGATTTCAAAATATCCCTGTTTATATCTTTCTTTGAGCTTGATTGCCGCGGTATACCAGCCTTCGCCGTAAACGCCGTCTTCAAGGTAATCGCCGGTGATAACGAGATTGCCGTCTCTGACCGCAACCTGGCTCGATGCGTTATAGCCGCCGCGCCTTGCGCCGTTACCTCTGTATTCCCAGATATCGGTGTTGAGTGCATCGCCGTCAAACTCATCGTAAACAACAAGATTATAGCCTGAGAGATTCAGATAATCTCCTCTGGGTGTTGTGGGAAGTCCGAGAATCAACATCTGCAAAAGTTCAACCATTGCAAGCAGAGTTGAAAACGCACCTTTCAGCGAAAAGGTTGAAAAGAGGTTGCCGAAATATTCAATCAGTTTTTCAACAGCCCAGATTTCTCTGTAGCTGAGTTTGAGAAGAATAAAAATTTTATCGAGCATAAAAAGCACCTCCTTAATTCTTATCGGTAATTATAATATTCTTTCTTTTATAAGTCAATAGTGCATTGACATTGGGCGGCTTTTACAATAAAATATAAGGCAATGACAAGAAAAAAACAAGCTCGTTATCGTAATTGTTGCAGCAGTTATGTTTTGCGCGAAATGAGGAGAATCATATGAAAAAAATCGGCAGGCAGGTTCACTTTATCCCGACGTCGGAGAATAATCTCCGCAACGGTGAGGGCTCATTTGTAAGGCTCAATGACGGCTCTCTGATGTTTGCTTACACGGAGTTTTTCGGCGATGACTGGGAGGATGAAGCAACCGCAAGGGTTGCGGCAATTATCTCGCGCGATGAAGGCGAAACCTGGGGAGAAAAAAGAATTCTTTTTGATAAACCCGAGGATGCGGTCAATATAATGAGTTTTTCTTTTCTGCGGATGAACAACGGCGATATCGGCGCTTTTTACATTATTAAAAATCAAGACCTCACCGACCAAATTGTTTTTACGCGCTCTGCAGATGAAGGTGTCAGTTGGAGTGAGCCGAAAAACTGTCTTGATTGTCTTGAGGTTGCGGATTATTTTGTTATCAACAATGACAGAGTAATCAAACTCAGAAGCGGCAGAATTCTTTTTGCCGTTGCAAGGCATACGGTGCTTACGGAGCATAAGCGGTTTATGCCGGGCGAAATCTGCTTCTTTTACTCTGACGATGACGGTGCAAGCTGGCATAAAACCGAAACCGAATTACCTTGCCCGTTCAAAAATAATCCCGACGGCTATGAGGAGCCGGGACTTTATGAATTGCCTGACGGCAGAATCTGGTGCTATATCAGAACGAGCCTTGCCTTTCAGTTTGAATGCTTTTCGTCTGACGGCGGCATAACCTGGACTCAGCCTGAGCCGAATCTTTTCTTTTCTTCGGCTTGTTCACCGATGCTTGTTAAGGATTGCGGCGAATATACAGTTGCCGTTTTTAATCCCGACCCCGAGCATCTTCTGCGCGATGAGAGCGAGCCCTGGGGCAGAACGCCTTATGTTGTTGCTGTCAGCACAGACAGAGCAAAAACGTTCAAAAAAGAAAACGTGTTTTATCTTGAGGATGACCGCAAAAACGGCTATTGCTATCCTGCGATGATTGAGGTTGAAGGCGGTTTTCTTATTGCTTATTATCACAGCAACGGTACCGAAATCTGTCTTAACAGTCTTAAAATAACAAAAGTAACCTATGATGAATTTCAGCTGAAAACGGAGGAATGATTATGTTTAAAAAATTAATTTCAATTTTACTTTCGGTTATAATGATTTTCGGAGTTTTCACAATTTCGTTTGCAACTGATTCGGATTCCGGAATTATCCGCTTCGGTGCCGACGGTAAATTCAAGATTATGCACGTAACCGATACCCACCTTGAAGATTTCAACGTTGACGATACCGTGTGGGCACTCGGCAAGGCTTGCGACGAAGAAAACCCCGATATCGTTATCATCACAGGTGATATCGCTATTAACAATGGCAATGAAGCAGAGACAAAAAGAATTATCGGTATGCTTATGAACGTTTTTGAGCAGAGAGATATCCCTGTTGCAGTAACCTTCGGCAATCACGATTCCGAGGTTGAGGGTGCTATGACAAGAGAAGAAGTTATGGCTTGCTATAACAGCTATTCCTGCTCTGTTTCCGTTGATGACGGCGAAGCTCTTTCAGGTTGCGGCACATATAATATCCCTGTGCTTGCTTCAGACAGTGACGACGTTAAGTTCAACATCTGGGTTTTTGACTCGGGCGATTATGACGATAACGGCCATTACGGTTGCGTTATGCCTGACCAGATTGAATGGTATAAGCAGACTTCGGATGCACTTGCAGCAGCAAACGGCGGCGAAAAGGTTAATTCCGTTGTTTTCCAGCATATCATCGTTCCCGAAATCTATGACGTTCTTGAAAAAGTGAACTATCCCACACTTTTCGCTTTCCCCAGAATTTATTCAGAGAATGAATATTACCGCTTTGACCCTGATAACGTAAACTACGGCACTCTTAACGAAAAGCCTTGCCCCGGCTATGAAAACTACGGTCAGTTTGATGCAATGGTTGAGCAGGGCGACGTGCTTGCGATGTTTACGGGTCACGATCACACAAATGCATTCGGTGTCAGAAATCAGGGCATCGATATCGTGAATTCACTCAGCACACGCTATAACGGTGAAAGCTTCTCAAGCGCTTACGGCTACAGAATAGTTGAAATCGATGAAAACGATACTTCAACATATTACACAAGAGTTGTTCATTGGTATGATTTCTTTACAATGGAAGACGTTATTGACTGCATCAAAAACGGCAACAAAGAAGATCTCGGCCTTACCTTTGAAATTGCTTTCGGCGGTTTCTGGCACAGCATTGCAAAGAGCTTATATCGTTTCCTCGGCAGTGTTCTTACTTTCAGACAGGTTTCATATCCCGACTAATTGAATAGCTTTCAGCCTGCATCGGTTTTTGTTGATGCAGGCTTTTTTATATCCCTTTTTCTTGACGAAAATTGCCTGCGGTGATATACTTGTAAAGTAAAATATATAATGTTTAAGGAGTTAAAATGGCAGTTAAACTTATTGCAACCGACCTTGACGGCACACTGATGGCGCCCGACCATATGACGGTTACCGAGAGAACAAAAAATGCGCTTCTTGCGGCTCACAATAAAGGAATAAAAATCGCAATCGCAACAGGCAGAACGCTCACCTTCACCGATTCCGTAACGGCGCAGATTCCGTTTGCGGATTACGTTGTAAGTTCAAACGGCGCGGCGGTTTATGACCGCAACGCAGGTGAATACGTTTATTCAACTCTTGTGCCGAATGCTGATGCGCTTGAAGCGGTTGAATTCCTTAATGCTTTGCCCGTGCATTACCATATCTATATGGGCGGCAGAATATATATTCAGAAGACGGCAATGGCTTTTGCCGCCGATACGGGTCTGCCCGAAGAATTTCTTGCTGATTTTATTTCAAGAGTAACTGTTGTTGATGATCTGAAACAGGCAATCGGTGAAAACGGCGTTGAAGTAATTGACGTTTTTTCAATGGGCGAAAACGAAGCGAAGATAGTTGATTTCTTCAAAAAGAAAAATCTTGTTATGACTTCAGCCGTAAGAGGCGAGCTTGCCGCAACTGCTCTCGGCGCGGATAAAGGTACCGCACTCGGCGGTCTTTGCGGAGTGCTCGGCATAACTCCCGAGGAGGCTATGACTTTCGGCGATGCAGAAAACGATTGCCCGATGCTTGAGTTTGCAGGTCTTTCGTTTGCAATGGAAAACGGCAACGATATCTGCAAAAAAGCCGCAAAAGCCGTTGCGCCTTCAAATGCGGTTGACGGCGTTGCACAGATGATTGAGAAATACTGCTTATAAGGAGAACATATTATGGATATAAATAAAATTCTTTCGCATTGCGACCACACCTTGCTTGCCGTTGACGCAACGTGGGAGCAGATAAAAGCTATCTGTGATGACGGAATGAAATTCTCAACCGCAAGCGTTTGCATACCTGCTTCATACGTTAAGCAGGCAAAGGAATATGTTGGCGAAAAGCTTGCAATCTGTACGGTTATCGGATTTCCAAACGGCTATTCAACCGCTGCGGTAAAAGCTTTTGAAGCGGCTGATGCAGTTGCAAACGGTGCTGATGAGATTGATATGGTTATCAACGTCGGCGCTCTCAAAGATAAAAAATATGAAGAAGTTCTTGCCGAAATCAAAGCGGTAAAAGCTGCTTGCTCGGGCAAGATATTAAAGGTTATTATCGAAACCTGTCTTCTTACCGAAGAAGAAAAAATTGCAATGTGCCGTATCGTTACCGAATCGGGCGCAGATTTTATCAAAACCTCAACAGGCTTTTCGAAAGGCGGCGCAACAAGAGAGGATATTGCTCTTTTTGCAGCCAATATCGGCGATAACGTTAAGATGAAAGCTGCAGGCGGTATACGCTCGCTTGAGGATGCAGAGGATTATCTTGCACTCGGTTGCGAAAGACTCGGCACAAGCGCAATTGTTAAAATAGTTAAGAATCAGGAAGTTCAGGGATATTAAGGAGTTGATTTTATGAGCAATTTACCTACCCCTCATATCGCGGCAACTGAAAAAGATGCTTTTGCGAAAACCGTTCTTATGCCCGGTGACCCTTTGCGTGCAAAATATATTGCCGAGAATTTTCTTGAAAACGCGGTTCTTGTTAACAACACAAGAGGCGTGCAGGGTTATACCGGATATTATAAAGGCAAACGTGTTTCCGTTATGGCTTCGGGTATGGGTATGCCCTCAATAGGAATTTATTCCTATGAGCTTTTTAATTTTTATGACGTTGAAACAATAATCAGAGTAGGCTCCGCAGGCGCAATCAGCCCCGGACTTCACCTGCGTGACGTTGTTATCGGTATTGGTGCCTGCACAAACAGCAATTATGCAATGCAGTTCGGTCTGCCGGGCACCTTTGCACCTGTTGCAGATTATGAGACACTCAAAAAAGCTGTCGACACCGCAGAAAAGCTCGATATAAAGGCAAAGGTCGGCAACGTCTTTTCGTCGGATACTTTCTATGATGACGCTTCAAGTCTTGCCGATTGGCAGAAGATGGGTGTACTTGCCGTTGAGATGGAAGCGGCGGCGCTATATATGAATGCGGCGCGAAGCGGCAAAAAGGCGCTTTGCATCTGCACAATCTCCGATTGTCCTCTTACGGGCGGCGAAGAATGCACCGCACTTGAAAGAGAACAGACTTTCAACAAAATGATTGAGATTGCTCTGGAGGCGGCGGAATGAATAGCTCCGAACTCATAAAGCTTGCTCTTGAAGCAAGAGGAAAATCATATTCGCCCTATTCTGATTTTGCGGTTGGTGCGGCTCTGCTTTGCAAAAACGGCAAAGTGTTTACGGGATGTAACATTGAAAACTCAGGCTATTCCGCAACCAACTGCGCAGAAAGAACGGCATTTTTTAAAGC
>JAFXJO010000089.1 GCA_017532185.1 Clostridia bacterium
AAGATTACAATCACAGGCCGCAAATGCTCACCAAGAGAGTCCTTCAAGGAGCACGCAGAAAAAAAGCTTGCCAAAATCGAAAAGTTTTTCGGCTCCGACGTTGAGGCAAAGGTAACGGTAACTGTTGAAAAGTCATCACAAACCGTTGAGATTACCGTCAATAATAACGGTATGGTCTTCAGAGCTCAGGAAAGAGCCGAGAATATGAACGAAGCGCTTGACAAATGTGTTGACACCCTTATCAGACAAATCAGAAAGAACAAAACACGCATTGAAAAGAAACTGCGCGCAGGCAACTTTGACGCTTTTGCAGATGAGGCTGAGGCTGTTTCCGAAGAGGTTGAATTTGAGCTTGTGAGAACAAAGAACGTTGCTCTCAAGCCGCAGTCGGTTGAAGAAGCAATTCTCCAGATGAACCTTATCGGTCACCAGTTCTATGTTTTCCTCAATGAAGAAAGCGGCGATATCAACGTTGTTTACAGACGCAACGATTCGGGTTACGGTCTTATTGTTCCCGAAACATAATGGTGCGTTTAACTGATTAATTATTAAAATTCGGGCGGGAATCTTTATGGGTTCCCGCCTTTTGCATGATATTTTTATTTAGCATTTCAGGAGAAATTCAATGAAAATTAATTTTGTTATTCCCTGCCTTCTTGGTATGGAATCTTTGATTGCAAACGAACTCAAGGACCTTGAGGCTGAAAACGTTATCAGCGAAAACGGCAGAGTGCTTTTCAGCGGCGATGAAAACATTCTTGCCCGTGTTAATATCTGCTCACGCTTTGCTGAGAGAGTTCAGATTCTTGTCGGCTCGTTTGAGGCAAGAAGCTTTGAGGAACTTTTTCAGGGAACAAAGGCTCTCCCGTGGGAAGAATGGATAGGTTCGCTCGATGCGTTTCCCGTTAAAGGTTATTCAATAAATTCGGCTCTTTTCAGCACCCGTGACTGTCAGGCAATCATCAAAAAAGCGGTTGTTGAAAGGCTTAAGGCAAAATATTCAATCCAATGGTTTGAAGAAACAGGTCCCGTTCATCAGATTCAGTTTTCTATTATGAAGGACAAGGTGTCGCTTCTTATTGATACCTCGGGTATGGGTCTTCATAAGAGAGGATACCGTCTTGATGCAAACGGCGCACCCATCAAAGAAACTCTTGCGGCGGCGCTTTGTTCGCTTTCGCATCTTCGTCCGTATCATAAGCTTTATGACCCTATGTGCGGCTCGGGAACAATTCTCATCGAGGGCGCGCTGATGGCGGCAAACAAAGCTCCCGGTCTTAACAGAAGCTTTTCTGCAGAGAGATTCGGCGTTATTCCGCGAAACGTCTGGAATGAAGAGAGAGAAAGAGCAAGAAGCCTTGAAAGACCGATTGATGATTTTGAGGGCTTCGGCTCCGATATTGACCCCAAGGCGCTTGAAATTGCAAAAATGAACGCTCACAGAGCAGGTGTCAGCTCAAAGCTGAATTTCAGCCTTTGCGACGTTGCCGATTTCAAACCGCTTACCGATAAAGGTACGCTCATCTGCAATCCTCCTTACGGCGAAAGATTGCTTGAGCTTTCCGAGTGTGAAAAGATTTATGCCGCAATGGGCAAGGCTTTTGAGAAAAAGCACGGCTGGTCTTACAGCATTATCAGCCCCGATGAGGAGTTTGAAAAAGCATTCGGACGCAAAGCCGATAAACGCAGAAAGCTTTATAACGGTATGATTAAATGCCAACTCTATATGTATTTTAAATAAAGGGGAAAGATTATGAAACACATTTTTGTTATCAATCCTGCGGCAGGTCAGGGCAAATCTCTTGATTTTATTAAGCCTAAAATTGAGGAAGTTTGCAAAAAGTATGAACTTGATTATGAGATTTATATTACCCAAAAGCAGGGTGACGGCATTGAGTTCTGCAAAGAAAGAGCCGCAAGCGGCGAAGAAATCCGTTTCTATGCCTGCGGCGGTGACGGTACTCTCTATGAGGTGGTCAACGGCTCATACGGCTTCAAGAACGTTCAGGTTGCCGTTATTCCTCTCGGCTCGGGCAACGATTTTATCCGTCTTTTCGGCACAAAGGAAGAATTCCTTGTGCTTGAAGACGTTGTTAACGGCGTTCCCGTTGAATTTGACCTTATCAAGTGCGGCGACGAAATTGCCATCAACCAGTGCTCAATGGGTATGGATGCCGAGGTTTGCGCAATGCAGGGCAAAATCAAAAAGCTGCCTCTTGTTACGGGTGAAGGCGCATATTATATCGGTTGCCTTTACGCAATTATCAAGAAGTTCAAGAACCGTTTCACTTATACCATCGATGACGGTGAGAGCGTAACGGATGACGTTCTTTTCTGCTTTGCAGGTAATTCACGTTGGTACGGCGGCGGCTTTAAGGCTGCGCCTCTTGCTCTTCCTGATGACGGCCTGCTTGATTTTGTTATTGTTAAGAGTGGTTTTTCGCGCGCAAAGCTTCTCTCAATTCTCAACGTTTATAAACGAGGCGAGCATCTTGATTGGAAAGAAACAACCTTCAAGCGCGGCAAAAAGGTTGTTATTCATTCCGAAAAGCCTGCGGCTGTTAACGTTGACGGTGAATGCAAGTTTGTAACCGACACAACTTTTGAAATTGTTGAAAATGGTATGACCTACGTTGTGCCTGCAAAATCGCAGTTCCTTAAAGACCGCGAAGAACGCCTTGCAAAGGCTGAAAAATAAAATCTCAATTGCAGGGGACGGGTTATCCGTCCCGATTGCATTTAATCAGCAACCCTGAGATAAAGGTGAAATTTATGAAAAATTCAAACACAATCAGATTCAATGCGGCAGGCAAACTGCGCATTATGCAGGTCAGCGACCCTCAGGATATGAAATATGTGCGCAAGGCGATGGTCAAGATGCTTGATAACGCATATGATGCGCTCCGTCCCGACCTCGTTCTTTTCACGGGCGATAATATTCTGGGCAACCATCTGCTCGATGCAAGGTTCGGCACAAAGCCCGTTGCAGGCGGCAAATCCGCAACGTATGAGATTATGTGCGATTCAATCCGCCATATCACCGCGCCTCTTGAAAAGAGAAATATTCCGTTTGCGATGATTTTCGGCAATCACGATGACTGCAACGACGTTTCAAAAAGTGAGCAGGCGGATATTTTCAGAAAATGCAAGAACTGCTTGCCTATGAATACAGGTATCAACGGACTCGATTGTGACACTTACAATATCACCGTTCTGCCTTATGAGGGCGAAACTCCGCTTTTCAATTTCTGGATGCTTGATACGGCGTGGTTTGATAAAAAAGAGGGCAGATGCTTTGAAAAAATCAAGCCCGAAACCGTTGAATGGTATAAGAAAACATCTGCTCAGCTCAAAGAGCAGAACGGCGGCGAGGTTGTGCCTTCGCTGATGTTTATGCATATTCCTCTTAAGGAAATCGAGAATCTCATTGAGCCTTGTATGCCCGATGAAATCGGCGCGGTCAAAACCGTTAAAAACGGTTGGTGCAGACTTATTCCCGATATAACAAGAGGTGTTCTGGGCGAATCTCCGAGCGTTCTTGAAGACGATGCAGGTCTTTTTGAAGCGATTCTCGAATGCGGTGACGTCAAGGGCGTTGTTTCGGGTCATGACCATACAAACTGCTTTGAGGGCAACTATATGGGCGTTGATTTTATTCAGACGTCGTGTGCATCGTTCCGTTGCTACGGCAACGAAACAAGAGGTGTGCGTATTTTTGAATTTGATGCCAGAGAGCCTTCGGAATATATAACATATTTCTTCAACTATGCCGATTTATGCGGCAGAGGACCTGTTGCAAAGCTTCGCTATGCGGTTGATGCAGACGGCTATCTGCAGGATAAAACCGCGTTTATCAGAGATGCGGCTTCAACTGCAATCTCTGCGGCAGGCGCATTCTTAAAAATGAAAAAAGGAAACGAATAATATGATAGGTATTATTGATATCGGCGGCGGTATGCGCGGCGTTTATACAAGCGGTATTTATGATTATCTGCTTGATAACGATGTTAAAATCGATTACTGTCTGGGCGTTTCGTCAGGCAGCGGCAACCTTATCAATTTTGTTGCGAAGCAGAGGGGCAGAAACAAAAAGTTTTATACCGATTACGCTTTTGAGAGCAATTATATGGGTGCCGAAGCTGTTATGAAATCAGGCAACCTGCTCAATCTTAATTATATTTATTCCGAAATTTGCAACTGAGGCGGCGTTGATCCTCTTGATTATGAGGCGATGATGAAAAACGAGTGCCGCTTCACCTGCGTTGCAACGGATTCCAAAACCGCAAAGCCCCGTTACTTCACAAAAGATGATTTTGCGCAGGATAACTATCAGGTGCTCAAAGCCGCCTGTGCGCTTCCGCTTGCCTGCAGACCCGTTAAAATCGGTGACCGCAAGTATTATGACGGCGGCGTTTCAGACCCGATTCCGATTCGCAAGGCTTTTGCAGACGGTTGCGACAAGGTTATTGTTTGCATCACTCTGCCCAGAGACCATCGTAAGGATAAAATTCATTGGGCGGCAAATATTCTGCTTGCAAACCACCCCAGAATTTTGAATAATATTCTCATTATGCACCATTTTTATAATAACGGCATCAGCGAATTGCTTGAGCTTGAAAAAGAGGGCAAGGTGCTTGTTGTTGACCCCGAAGAATGCTTCGGAGTGAACACAATCAAGCGCGATAAAGAGGGCATGGAAAAGCTTTATCAGCTCGGTTACCGCGACGGCAAGCGCATTGAGGATTTTGTTAATGCCGCAAGAGCAGAAAGTAAATAAAAAATTAAAGCGTACCGTTTTGGTACGCTTTTTTTCTCTGTTGCAATTATAAAACTGTTGTGGTAATATATTCTTATAAATTTATCGGGAGGACTTCAAATGAAACGTCTTAAAAAACTTTTTGCTTTTTTGATTATTGTTTCGATGCTTATAACAGTTCTTGGCGGATGCGGCGGCGAAACGGCAGACGATAATCAAACTGACTCCGTTGCACAGGAAACGGCAGCTGCGCAGTTTCCTCATAAGCGTCTGCAAAGCGTAACGGTCTATGATAAGGAAGAAGGCACAACCGAAACCTATGACGTTGAATGGAAAGATGACGGCTGTTACTTCAGAACAGATGATTACGGCGACGATATTGACTATTATTTCTATCTGGATGATGAAACAAACATTTTCCACGTAGCGGGAACCGTCTACGAATCAGATGAACCTGAACAAGTTGATTTTCCTGTTTATCAGTTTGATGACGAAGGTAAAATCATCAAACTCTGGGATATTCATTTTGATAATGCCGAAATAGACGTTACTTATGACGAAAACGGATTGCCTGCTTTTGAGGGATATGATCCTTCGGTTGATGTTATTTTGGATGAATACACTTTTGACCTTGAAAAGCGCGATTTGGAATATAAATTTGGCGGCGGCGGTAGTCAAGACGAATACGGAAACCAAGAAACAACAGACGCATATGAAATTAACGCTTTGAATGAATACGGTGACCCTTTGGATTCGCGAAGCAGATTTGTAAAAAAATATAACGGT
>JAFXJO010000090.1 GCA_017532185.1 Clostridia bacterium
AGAGCAGGCTTTAAGCCTCTTGTTCTTGAAAGAGGAGCAGACGTTGATACAAGAACAAAGGACGTAAACGGTTTCTGGACTTCGCGAAAGCTTAACACCGAGAGTAACGTTCAGTTCGGTGAAGGCGGTGCGGGAACTTTTTCCGACGGCAAGCTTACAACAGGCATCAAAGATCCTCTTTGCCGCAAGGTTGTTGAGGAACTTGTGCTTCACGGAGCACCTCCCGAAATCAGTTATTCTTCAAGACCTCATATAGGTACTGACCGTCTCGGTGCTGTTGTTAAAGCGTTCAGAGAAGAAATAATCTCTCTTGGCGGTGAGGTGCGTTTTGGTTGGAAGTTGACGGATCTTATCATTGCCAACGGTGTTGTTCAGGGAATCAGTTGCCAAAGACCCGATGGGGGATTTGAAGATATTGAAACCGATACGTTGCTTCTTTGCATCGGTCATTCGGCAAGAGATACTGTTGAAATGCTCTATAAAAGGGGTATAAAAATTATTCAGAAGCCTTTCTCAGTCGGTGTTCGCATTGAGCATCCCAGAGAGATGATTGATAAAGCGCAATACGGCCCGTTTGCAGGTCATCCTGCTTTGGGTGCGGCGGATTACAAGCTTGCCTGCCATCCCGAACACGGCAGGGGAGCCTACACTTTCTGTATGTGTCCCGGCGGTACGGTTGTTGCCGCGGCATCGGAAGAAAAGGGCGTTGTTGTTAACGGCATGAGCGAATATGCCCGTGACGGCGAAAACTCAAACGCCGCTTTGCTTGTCGGCATTGAACCTGAACATTTTGGCTCCGACCATCCGCTTGCAGGCATTGAATTGCAGAGAAAAATCGAGAGAACAGCCTTTGAACTCGGCGGCGGTGATTACAGCGCACCCTGTCAGACAATAGGTGATTTTCTTGCAGACAGACCTTCGACGAAGCTTTCGTATGTAAAACCCACTGTTGCAACGGGTGTTACGCCTTCGGATATCCGCAAGGTTCTTCCCGAAAAGGTAACTGATATTATGGCAAAGGCGATAGTTAAGATGGATAAAAGCCTCAACGGTTTTGCGATGCCCGACGGTGTGCTTACCGCGCCCGAAACAAGAAGCTCTTCTCCCGTCAGAATTCTTCGCGATGACCTTTGCCAGGCAAATATCAGAGGTCTTTATCCCTGCGGTGAAGGCGCGGGTTATGCAGGCGGAATTGTTTCTGCGGCGGTTGACGGCATACGCTGTGCTCACGCGGTTTTGCTTGATGAAAGCGATGAATGGTGATTTTATGACAAAACTTGAAAAAATGAGCGATAAACAGCTCGCTCTGCGTATGTCAAAATATATAGCAACGCTCGAAAGCATAAAAGTGCGCGCAGAATATTTTTCGGCAGGGGAATGCCCCCGAAAAGAAAGAGATGAGCTTATCGCTGATTATGTTTCAACCCGTGATTCGCTAAAAGCTGATTGGCAGTATCTTAATTTTAACCGCAATTCGGGCGGCAAATTGCTTTGGGATAAATATTTTCCGAGCGTGAGTGAAGCGGCGGCTTGGGGACTTTATGCTGACCCTGAAGGGGAATTTGATAAAGAATATTTCAAAAGCATCGATGATGCGCTTGATAGATTGACCAAATATTATTCATATGATTATTGGCAGATAATCGCAGAATTATAAAATTATTATTGAGGGGTGATTTGATTGGCAGCAATCAAAACGGCAATATCGTTTATTCTTATGATGGTTTCAATTCTTTTTAACACCTTTGATGCTCTTATTCCGGGCTTTATTCCTGAACCTAAAAGCGAAGAAGAGCTTGTTGAAATCGTTGAGAGATTTGACGAATATTCACTTGCAGACGAAATAACGGTTGTTAAACAGTCAAGTTTTTCCAATGCCGAGATGCATACTGTGATTGCGCTTCAGGGTCTTGTTTCAAGAACAAGTCCTGCAATATTTATCGATTACGGTAATGATGCAAACAAATTTGCTCTCAGCGAGCTTGAAAAGGCGGGCTATGAGCTTGCATATAATGATGAAAACGGCAATCCCTGGAATTTTGAATCGATTATTGAGCGTTTTAAATCGTATATTACCGATAGCGGATATATTCTTTATGCAACGCCCGATAACCACGGCCAGCTTAATACCGCAATCAACCTTGCAACAATCAACGGTTGGCTGCCGATTTCTGCTGATTTAGAAGAAGTTGCCGTTTCTCTCGGCCATGAGAAGCGCGCAGATATCAGCAAGGATAATATTGACCTCGCTTATCTGAAAGCATTTTATAATGAATATAAAAACTGTTTCCGCAACGATACGCTTGTTCACCTTTATTATTACGCAAAGGGAATGCGTGATTTTGCAATTCAGCAGAATATCTTTGTGATATATATTGAGGATGCCGATTATGAGGGCAGACTTTTCCGCGATAAGATTATGCGCGAACTTGAGCCTGCTTCTTTTATCTTCGGTTGGTGTCAGTATGAAATTAAGTTTACGGAATCTGCATCGCGTTTCGGTCACTGTGTAATTCCGTCGGACCATTCATATAACCTGAGTCTGCTTGCCTCTTTTGATTCTAACGATGAAAAGATTGGTTCGGTTAACGATGATGAGGTTGAGCTTGACCCCTCAAAGCATTACGTTGCGATTGTTTACAGCGACGGCGACAACGCACAGTGGATTCAGAACGGTTTCAGCGAATACCATAAGTGGCAGAGTTATAATTCCGACGTTCCCGTAACGTGGACATATGCTCCCATAATCTCTGAAATTTCTGACGTTGACGTTATGCGAACACTTGGCGCACTCAAGAAAGGTGCTTTTATTACAGGACCTTCAGGCGGCGGTTATGCCAGAATAATCAATATGAATCCTGCTGAGCTTGAAGCTTTTTCGGATTTGACGGCGGCGATGATGCAGGAATCGGGTATGACCGTTATGACGTTGCTCGATGAGATTAAGGACGGCACGTTTGAAGTTGTTATGCCGAGCAAGCTCCGCTATTTTGCAAGATACGAGAATATCCACGGCGGTATTCTTCAGCTTGACCCGAATAATTATGCAGGAGGCGGCGGCAAAGTTTATTTTGTTAATGATAAACCCTTTGTTACCGTAGGTCACTCTCTTTGGTATCCCAGCGGTAATGCAGATGACGTAACAAATGAATGGCTCGCAGAGCAGGCGGCAATCATCAATGCAAAGCCTGCCGATATAACCTCAATCAACGGTTATACGGTTATCAACGTTCATCCGTGGACGGTTGGTCCCGATGACCTTGCATATTTCGTCAGTCAGCTTGGCGATAACGTTGAGGTTATCACTGCAAATCAGATGATAAACGCTCTCTCGGAAAATATTCCTCATAAAAATGCAAAACCTGAATAAAAAGTATCACGGATAAAAACAAGGCTTGCATCGTTTTGCGGTGCAAGCTTTTTGATATATAAAAAGTAAACAATATTATGCCGTTATAACCCGGTTTTTTGAGTTTTTGGCGAATTGAAATGGCTGAGTTGCTGTGATATAATACTCAAGGTTAAAATTCGGAGTATTCTGCGGTAACGCGTTTCTGCGTTCGCCGCATAAAATAAAGTATAGATTTATTAAAGAAAGGTTTATACGGAATGATTTGCAATACGATTCTTGATGCGGTGGGAGAAACTCCCATTATAAGACTTCAGCATATGACGGGTCCCGATGATGCCGAGATTCTCGTGAAATTTGAGGGTCTTAACGTTGGCGGCTCAATCAAAACCCGAACAGCCCTTAATATGATTAACGATGCCGAAAATAAGGGCTTACTTAACAAAGATACCGTTATCGTTGAGCCCACAAGCGGCAATCAGGGCATAGGTCTTGCTCTTGTCGGCGCCGTCAAAGGGTATAAAGTGAAAATTATTATGCCCGATTCAGTCAGCGAAGAACGCCGCAAGCTTGTTGAGCATTACGGCGCAGAGGTTGTTCTTGTTCACGATGCAGGCAATATCGGCAAATGCATTGAGGAGTGTCTTGAACTTGCGCTCAAATTCAAAGCTGAGGATTCAAACGTGTTTGTTCCGCAGCAGTTTGAAAACCCTGCAAACCCTGCCATTCAGCGCTCGGGAACAGGTGCAGAGATTCTCAGACAGGTGAACGGTCCAATTCACGGCTTTTGCTCAGGCATCGGCACAGGCGGAACAATAACGGGTATCGGAGAAACAATCAAAGCAGAAAATCCCGATATTGAAATCTGGGCGGTTGAGCCTGAAAATGCCGCGATTCTTTCCGGCGGAGCAATTGAAACACATATTCAGATGGGTATCGGCGACGGAATTATTCCCGAAATTCTCAATACCGAAATCTTTAACGACGTTTGCATTATCGGCGATGACGAGGCTTTGCAGACATCAAAAGACCTTGCCTCAAAAGAGGGCATAATGTGCGGTATCAGCAGCGGTACAAACGTTGCCGCGGCAATAAAGCTTGCAAAGAAGCTTGGCAAAGGCAAAACCGTTGTTACCGTTTTGCCCGATACTGCAGAAAGATATTTCTCAACGCCGTTATTCGATTAATCAAGTTTATAATAAAAACAAACAGGCTTGCAAAGGGTTAATCCTATGCAAGCCTGTAATTTTTTTATTGAAATAAGATAGAGGGTATTTCGGGAAGTGTTACGGTTGACGGTGCTTCTTCGGGTATGCCGATACCTGAATGCGGCTCATCGGGCTCGTTTTCTTCGGGTTTCTGAGTTACCTCGGTAATTGCATCGGTTTGTTCTTCGGAAGAATCTTCGTTATCGGGAATCAAAGGAGTGATTATATTTGAAGAGGGTTTTGTGGGTCTCGCCTGACCGATATCACCTAAAGTGGTGTTTTCTTCAAAATAATTTTTGCTCGGATTTTCTTCCTTGCCGCTGTTGAAAGGTGCGGTTTCCGAAACAGCGGTTTCGGTTGTTGTTTTTTCTGAACGTGAATCGTTATCTCCGTCATCCTCACCGTTTTGAGAGAAGAGAACAAATAAAATTGCTCCGAGTGCAACGGCTATAACCGCAATTGCGGCGATGATGACAACGATATATTTTTTGTTGTTTGATTCAGCGGTGTTCTGAACGGCGGCAGACGGCGAGGCGAATGCAGGCATCGCTGAGGGTGCAGGGGAATCGTCAATAAGAATTGAGCGCCCGTTCATTATTTTTTTTGCGCTGTTCAGGTCAAAGCCTGTTGAAAACTTCGGTTTTTCGGGCATTGCAACGGGTGGCGGAGCCTGAAAAGCGGGAGCGTTTGCTGACGGCTTAGCAGGCTGTGCGTTTTCAGCCGCCTTACGGGCAATTGCGTTATGGTCAGCGGCAACGGTTTTTTCGCCTGTCAGCATATCAACGTCAATGGTAACGATGCTTTCGCTTTCGGGAATATAACCTTCAGGCAAAACAACCTTTGTTCCGCAATCGGGGCAAGCATGAGCGTTAGGCTCCAGTGTTTTGCCGCATTTTACACAAAACATATACAGTCCTCACGTTAAATAAATTTTATACTGTTAATTATAATAACACGAAAAAGATTAAATGTCTATAAAAAATTGATTATTTAAAATCATATAACCAATCCTGCCGCAAATGCGGCAACGCAAGCTGCAATGGAAACAACTATAAGCGGCAGTTTGAAATAGGCGAGAATAACGGCAACCGCAGTGCCGACTGCTGCGGTTATTGAGTTACCTGTTGAATAAAAAATTGCCGGGAACGTCATTGCGCTGAGAACGGCATAAGGTATGTAATAAAGAACGCTCTGAATAAATTTTGATTTGATTTTTTTCCTGAAAAGCGTGAACGGCAGCATCCTGATAAGATAGGTGACGCCTGCCATAACAAGAATATAAATTGCAATGCTCATTGTGCTTTTTCCTCCGTTTCTGAAGTTTCAACGGGGAAAAGAATTGCGCCGATAACTGCCGCCGCAACAGAGCTGATGATAATTGCAAATCCTAATGAAACGGCAGGTAACAGATATTTGAATACTGAGCTGAATGCTGCCGCAATGGCAACAACGGTAAGCACCTTGTGATTGCTTTTAGCAGGAGAAACAATGATAGCGATAAACATACCGTAGAGCATAATGCCCATTGCCGCGGTCAGAGAAGCCGGCAGAAGCATATTGGCAACTGCACCTGCAAGCGTGCCGCCGACCCAGCCTGCCGCGGAAATTGAAATCATACCGTACATATACGAGGGCTTGATTTTACAATCCTGTGCGGCGGCAACGGCAAAAATTTCATCGGTTATGCCGTAAGCGGCGAGAAGCCTGTGCGGGGTTGTGAAAGAATCGTCAAGCTTCTGCGAGAGCGAGATTGCCATTAGTGCATATCGCAGATTTATAACAAGCTGAGTAACAGCCATCTCAACAAGAGTGCCGCCCGCAGCGATAACGGCAACGCCCATAGCCTGACCTGCCGACGTTAAATTTGTGAGAGATATTATAACGGCTTCAATGGCTCTGAGACCCGATTGAACGGCAACGATGCCGAAGCCGAAAGAAACCGAAAAATAGCCGAGAGCAATCGGTATGCCGTGGGTTATTCCTCGGGAAAAAGGTTTTCTCAAATCAAAAACATCCCTTCGGTAGAGTGATGACGGTAATTAGGACAATGGCTTTTTATCAGGTTAATTCCGTCACTTTAAACTTGTTATATTCTACCACCGCAACGTTGTCTTTTCAATATATAAAGGTGATTTTTTTGCAGAAAAACATCAGCTCTGAAAGGTAAAATTCAAATTACGGAGCTGAAATCCTGCAGAGTATGATATAGACATAAGATAACTGCGAAGGAGATTGAAATCATGGAAAACAGAGAAATTATAACAAACAAAACAGAATCGGCTCAGAAAGACAGCTTCGGTCTTAAAATAGCGATGGCAATTCTTGCAGTTGCGGTGGTTGTGCTCACGCTTATCAATGCAGCGCCTTTCGGCGAAAAAGGCGAAACAAACAAGGCAATGATTCACGAAACCAAAGTAGAGGTTATTCGTATTGTTAACAGAAACACAAACGTTAACCCCTACGGTGCAGAGGAAGTTGAACAGGGTAAGAGTGTACAGAGCGAGAATGATTTTATAACGGTTGACGGAATTACTGCCGAAACCGCTGCAACTGCAGCCGTTGCTTGATTTTAAAACAGAGTATTCCTTCTTGTCTCCTTTCTGAACATAAAAGCAAAAGGGAACGGCCTTCGGACCGTTCCCTTTTGCTGTTTATTTATATAGCTTCAACTATCTGCTTAAGAATATTTGCAAAAAACTTCCAATAGTCGCTGCCGCCGAAAATCATTTTGAATACGTCGCTGAATGCCTTTGCGATTTTGGTGAGGATGGGCATAAGAGTATATTTGACAAACGGAGCGTTGTCGCTGTCTGAAAGCAGACCTGCTTCAAACATTGCGGAATAGAGCTCTTTTTCAACCTCGAGTGCTTTTTCAGCATCCCAAGCTCTGTCTGCAAGAAGCTCTTCTGCCTTTGCATAAGCGGCGTTGAGCGCTTCAACCTGCTCAGGTGAAAGAGCTGAAAGGTCAGCTTCGTTGAATTTGTTCATCATACTTTCAATCTTTGAAAGATTGCGGTATTCAAGGAACTGCGGATAGCCGCCGTTATTTTCTCTTGCATCCGTGATTTCATAGTTTGAGATGAGCTGAATGCAAAGTTCGATAACGTCGTTGATGCGGGATTGGAGCTTGAGATGGCTCTGACCTTTGATGAACCAGGTTCTCTCGGGCAGGGCACAGGTGCCGGCATCAAGAATACCGTCGGGGCTGATATAGGTTTCGTCAATCGCAGGCTTATAATCCTCTGCAAGAGTTTCGCCGCAGTTTGCAAACGTTGCACCGATTGAGGTTGATTCAGCCTGAATGATGTTATCCGAGCTGAGCTTATAATGTTCAACAAGACCGAGAAGCTCAAGGTCGTAGCCGCAGATAACAAAGATGTCAACGCCCTTTTCGGTCATTTCCTGAACGGTTTTTGCGGCGTTCTTCTGGATTTCATAATATTTATCTGTCTTTTCTTTGAGAAGCTTGTGAGCGTCATCGGAAATAAGTTCCTTGCTGAGTTCGGGATACATTGCGCTCGGAACAAGAGCCCACATTGAGGGGCAATTATGCATAAGCTTGCCGAGAACTTCGTTTACGGCTCTGGTAAGAGCTTCGTTAAGAAAATCGCTGAAAAGCTCCTGGGGAATGGCTCTTGCAACGGCGTTACCGAGATATGCAAGGGCTTCATATTCCTCTGCAAGGATTGAAATAAGGTTGGGGATAAGGTCGTTATAGAGCGTGTTTCCGTCGCCGAGAGTGGATTTGCCTGCCATAAGGTCGCCGAGAAGATATGAACCGTCAACTGCGGCAGCGGCAAAAACAACTCTGTCAACTTCTGTGGGGTCGCAATGCTCGGCAAGGTAAACGTTACCGATTGTGCCGCCGAGGCTGATGAAAACAAGGCTTACCTTATCGTGACCTGTCTGAGCCTTTACCATATCGATATATTCGTTGAGGTTAGCGGCTGCTTCAAGAGTATCGCCGAATGAGCTGTAAGCATAATAATATGCGTGGTCGTAGCCGTATTCTTCGCAATATCCTGTTATATCAACCTGTCTTTTAATAAAATCGAATTCGGTTTCATATTTTGTTGTGGGCAGGGTGTTGCCGTTTTCGTCTTTACCGTAACCCTTTGCGTAGCCGTAGGATCTGTCGGGCGTTTGCATACATTCTTCAAGCGAATACCAGTATTCGTCAACTGAAACACCGTTAGTTCTTGTTCCGTCGGGATTGAAATAATGGCTTGAGAAGCTTTCGTCAAGAATGCCGAGAACGATATCGAAAAGCTTATCCCTGTTACCTGTTGCAACGGAGAGAAGAATATCGCCGATTGATGCCTTGAATTCGTTGCCGAGAGCAACCGTATCAAACATAAACGCCATATCCATACCTTCAACGATAGGGAAGCCGTCGCTTGTCATAATGTCGTTGCCGTCTTTATCCTGAACGTAAACCTGTGACTGCATAATACCGTGAACGATGATAACGGGGCTTGTGCCGCATTCGCCGTTGCAATCTGTTTTGCATTCGGATGACCATTCGTGTGAGTGAGCTTCTTCTGCTGAAACAGAAGCGGGGATTGCACAGCCGCAGATGATGAGGCAGAGCGCAAGCACCGAGCAAAGGAGTTTTTTGAGCTTCATTTTTATTATCCTTTCATTAGATAATTTTATGGAATAAAAGCATTATAACACATTGTTTACAATATAGCAAAGATTTTTTGTTGAAAAAACAAAAAAGCTGTGTTATACTTTTCAAGATAAATTGAAATGAGGAAATTTTTATGAGTGAGAAAAGAAAAGTGCTTTTGATTGTCAATCCCTGTGCAGGCAAAAACAAAACAAGAGCAGGCACGTTTGATATTGTTGACCGCTTCTCGGGTGAGGATTATGATTTCACCGTTAAAACAACAACGGGTCCCGGCGACGCAACCGATATTGTGCTCAAATATGCCGAAGGTCACGATATGGTTGTTTGCTGCGGCGGTGACGGTACGCTTTACGAAACAATAAACGGCGTGATGAAGTTACCCAACAGAATAACTGTCGGCTATATACCTGCGGGTTCAACAAATGACCTTGCCTCAACAATCGGTCTGCCGAAAGGCGATTTCAAAGCTGCAACCGATATTATTATCGACGGCCATACCAACGGCTACGATATCGGTCTTTTCAATAATAAATTCTTTACTTACGTTGCATCGTTCGGCTTTGGTATTTCTCTTTCTTACGGTACATCGCAGAAGATGAAAAACAAGCTCGGCCACGCCGCATACGTTGTTGACGGCGCTATTTTGAAGTTGCCTCAGCTTATTAAAGATATCAGACCTATGCATATGAAATTTGAATATGACGGCGGTCTGATTGAAGACGATTTTTATTTCGGTGCAATTTCAAATGCAACAACTGTTGCAGGCACTTTCAAATATGACGAAACCGACGTTAAGCTTGATGACGGCGTTTTTGAAGTGCTCCTTATCCGCAGAGTCAAAGGTCCGATTGATATTCTTAAGCTTTTAGGAAAGGTTCGCAAAAGCGATTTTGACGGCGATCAGATTCTTTATCTTAAAACAAAAAGAGCAAGGATGGTTTTTGATAAACCTGAAAAATGGACTCTTGACGGCGAATACGGCGGCGAGCACAAGGACGTGCGCTTCTCTGTTATAAACAAGGCAATCGATATCTGCTCACCTGAAAATCCGCTTTTTGTTGGTGAAAACGAAGCTCAGACTGCTGAAAAATAAGATAAATGAAAAACCACAAGCTTCATGCTTGTGGTTTTGTTGTTTATTTGCAAAGTTCATCTGCAAGAGTTTCAAGCTGTGCAGAGCTTTCTGCGTTGAGAGCAGACATGATTTTAACCGTCGTTTCGGTGAAAGTGAGATTTTTGCTCTTTTCAAGCATCTCTTTCATAACCTTTGCCGCAAGAGGCGCCCAGCTTCCGTTTTCAATAATACCAACGGTTTTGTTCTGGAAGTTTCTTTCAGTCAGATGGTTTATGAATTCGCGCATAAAGGGGAAAATTTCGCCGTTATAGGTTGTTGTTGCAAGAACGATTTTGCCGTATCTGAAAGCGTCTTCAACTGCTTCAGCCATATCGCATCTTGCAAGGTCGTTAACCGCAACCTTCGGGTATCCCTTTGCTTTGAGCATTTCTGCAAGCTTGAGAGCCGCCTTTTTTGTGTTGCCGTAGACCGATGTGTAGGCAATAACAACGCCGTCGGTTTCGGTCTGATATGATGACCAGATATTATAAAGGTTGAGATAATAGCCGAGATTTTCGCTGAGAATCGGTCCGTGAAGGGGGCAGATTGTCTGAATGTCAAGCCCTGCAGCCTTTTTGAGAAGAAGCTGAACCTGTGCACCGTATTTGCCGACGATGCCGATATAATATCTTCTTGCTTCGCAAGCCCAATCTTCCTCTGCGTCAAGAGCACCGAATTTGCCGAATGCATCAGCCGAGAAAAGGATTTTGTCGGTGCTGTCATATGAAACAATAACTTCTGGCCAATGCACCATCGGAGCAGTAACAAAAGTGAGCTCGTGTCTGCCGAGAGAAAGCGTATCGTTGCCGCCGACAACAATCTGCCTGTCTGAAAAATCTGTGCCGAAAAAGTTTTTCATCATCGAAAAAGCTTTTGCGGATGAAACGATTTTTGCTTCGGGATATTCGTTAACAAAGTTTGCAATGTTTGCGGAATGGTCAGGCTCCATATGGTGAATAACAAGGTAATCGGGCTTTTTATCGCCAAGAACCGTTTTGATGTTTCCGAGCCATTCTTCGGTGAACGCGGCGTCAACGGTATCCATAATTGCGATTTTTTCATCAACAATCGCATAGGAGTTATAGCTCATACCGTTGGGCACGATATACTGACCTTCAAAAAGGTCGATTTGACGGTCATTAACGCCGACATAGAAAATATCTTTTGCAATATTCATAATAAAACCTCGTTGCTGTTTTTTATAAAGTATATCATATCTTAAAAATAATATCAATATGAATTCTTGACCAATCGGTGAGATTGACATAAGTAAATTTATGAAATATAATTATATCAGAAAATTAAGGGGGGGAGTTGCGGTGATAATTCTGAAAAGTCTGGCGGCAATTCTGACGGCGCTTATAACGCTTGTTTCCGCTTCGGGAATAACGGACGTTATTCCTTATCTTGCGGTTATACCCGATATGGTAAAAGTGGGCGCGGATTATATTTCTCTTAACAGAAACGGTAATGCAGTGAGCAGAAGAGAGCTTGAAAAAGCGATATCGGAAAATAAGAAGCCTCACCCTTACGTGCTTGCCCAAAAAGAGAATTTTGACGTTGCAAGGGATGAATATAAAAACGGCACAGACAATGAATATGCAGGCGGTCTGATGAATTCGGTTATCGATAATGCTGATGCGCTTCTTGACCTGAATATCTATCCGCCGATGGCTTATGAGCTTGACGAAGAGGACAGCATTCTTCCCATATCACGAGAAGTTATCAACAGAATGGTTGTTCTCGGCTGTGCCTGGCAGGTGACGGGCGATGAAAAATATGCTGACAGAGCCTGGCTTGAACTTGAAAACGTTTGCGGATATGATGATTGGTGCACGAGCCATTTTCTTGCAACTGCGGAAATGGCGTTTGCAGTTGCAATCGGATACGATTGGTTTTTTGATTACCTGAGTGCAGAACAAAAAAATTTGCTTGCAGAAAAAACTCTTGAATATGCCGTTGAGCCTGCGCTCTCAAAGAATTATCTCAAAAACTGGTTCACCTGGTCAAAAAATAACTGGAACAGTATATGCTACAGCGGTATCGGTGTTGCCTGCATGGCGTTTGCGGAATATTTTCCTGATGAGGCGGCTGAGTTTCTTTCAATGTGCTATGCCAATATGCCGATAGCGTTTGAAAATTTTGTTCCCGGCGGAGTTTATGCCGAGGGACCCGGATACAGCAATTCGGGTATGAATTCAATCGTTCATTTTGTTGCAACCTCAAAGAATTTCTTCGGCTCGGATTACGGGCTTTCGGAAACAGACGGTTTCAGGCAGCTCGGTAATTTTCCTGTTTATATTACTGCTCCTGCGGGCGTTTTTAATTTTGGGGATAACAAAAACAGAATGTGCTTCACTCCTGTGCTTCATTGGTATGCCGCGGAATATGATTCGCCTTTGCTTGCAGTTTATCAGATGTGGGATATGCCTGAAGATTTTGTTCCCGATTCATCGGATAACGTTGAGAGAAACAGTTCAGGCAAGGAGGATGCGCTTTCACTTCTCTGGTATGACAGAACTTATACAAGAGAAAGTTCCGATTTCAGCTCAGAACCGCTTACTGTTTATATGCCTTCATCAGTCGGTCAGGAGCTTTTTCTTGCCAGAAGCGCATATCTTGATGAAAACGCAACCTTTGCAGGCATAAAAAGTGGCTATAACTTTATTAATCACGGTGATCTTGATATAGGAACGTTTGTGTTTGATTCTATGGGTGAACGTTGGGCAGAGGAACTCGGACCGGGCAGTTACGATGCTCCGGGTTACTTTATGAATCTGCCTGCAGGCGGAAGATGGAAGAATTATTGCAAGCGTGCAGAGGGTCAGAACACTCTTGTTATCAATCCTGATATGACGCTTGATGACCAGTACGTGCTTGCCGAATGCAAGTTTACCGATTTTGAAGAAACCGATGACGGCGTTATCAGCACCATAGATATGACGGATGCATACCGTATGAACGGCGCAACCAAGGTTACAAGAAAATTCGGACTTTATAATAACCGAACTTCACTTAAAGTTACCGATAACGTTAGATGTCTTGTGCCGAGCGAAATTTATTGGTTTATGCACACAAAGGCGCAGATTGAAATAGCCGAAGATGGAAAGAGTGCAATTCTGACTATCAACGGCAAACAGATGAAGGCAACTCTTCACGGTGACGGTGAATTCAGCGTTATGCCTGCAGAAGCTCTCGGCGGCGCTTATGAATATGATGCAGAATATTCCGATATAAGCAAGCTTACCGTTCACCTTAAAGGCGTAACAAAAGCCGAAATCTGCGTAACGCTTGAGCCTGTAACATAATACAAAGAGGACACCGAAAAAACATACGGTGTCCTCTTTTTTTTATTTAGCCAAAAAGTCAAAAGATTTTCTTCCGCTGACGCTGTGCTTGCCCTCAAAAACGTCAATCTGCAGTTTATCAGCGGCATCTGCGAGCGAATAAACTTTTTTGATTTCTCGGTGAGCTTTGCGGCTTGCTTCAATCGGAAAAAGCTTATCTTTTGTGCCGCTTTCAATCAGCAGTTTTCGTGGCGCAAGGCTTGCGGCAAAATCATAAATTTCTCCGATTTCAAGAATGCCGGGGATATAATTATCGGGGCAATGCCACATCGAAAGAATGCTGCTCTCAAACGTATTCACATAGCCACTGATAACTGTTTTTTTGAATTTTTCATTAATAACCGAAGCGTAAAGCGCGGTCAGACCTCCGCCTGAAATTCCCATAACTCCGAGATTTTCAGGGTCGGTTGCGGTTTCTTTGAGCAGAATTTCGCCGCAGGCAATCGCCTGTGCAATTCTGACGGATGCGGTTGTGAGACCGTAGGGGAGCAGATGATGCGAAAGCTCGTCGCACGAGCTTATATAAAAAGGCTTGTTAAGGTCTTTTTTCAGTCTTGCTTCACCGAATCCGAAAAGCTCGGGTGCGGCAACGATACAGCCTCTTTTTGCAAGCTCAACCGCGAAATTTTTCTGATAATTATCGAAATATCCGATTCTTTTTTTCTTTCCGCTTTTGGATATGCCCAGAATCTGTCTTACGCCGTAGCCGTGACCGCAAAGGGCAACAACCCCGGGGGCGGATTTTTTTATATTTTTCGGAGTAAGAATAAACACCGCACTCTTGAGACCTTCGCAAAGTTCAAAACTGTATTTTTGAAGTGAATATTCAGGATATTCGAGTGCTCTGCCTGCTTTTTCGAGCTTATAGTTTCCGCCGAGAAGCCTGTCGGCCGCAAAAAGCGTTTTTGCTTTTTCTCTTATTTCTTCTCCGACTTTGAGAGCATCTTCTGCAGTTTTAATATCGGCAAAGGGTTTTGCCTGCATTCTGCCGTAAAGTCCCGACATAAATTCATCGGGCGAATAAATGCTTTTTCTCATAAGTTACCTCAAAAATTAACGGTATCAACGGCAACCGCATTGCTGCTGCTTGTGCCGAGATAAACGGTGTATTCTTTGTCAAACTCCCATTCACCGTTATCGGGATTATAGAATCTGATATCTTCGGTCTCAACCTCAATATCAACTTTTTTGCTCTTGCCTGCTTCAACGCTGATGCGCTTGAAGCCTTTGAGAAGCTTAACGGGTCTGTCGGCTTCTGCGTTGTTACTGCCGATATAAACCTGCAAAACTTCATCGCCGTCTGCCTTGCCGATGTTGGCGATATCTGCGCTGACGGTAATTTTTTTATCGGATTTTTTGCATCTTGCATTTGAAATTTCAAAATCCGTATAAGAAAGACCGAAACCGAAGGGATAATCGGGGGCGATACCTTTCTTTTCAAACAGCGTATAGCCGTGGTAATAGCCGTATTCGATTTCTTTGTTTTTGGCACCGATATGAAGAAAATCAGGGTAATCCTCAGCTTTTTTTGCAACCGTAAAGGGAAGCTTGCCGCCGAAATTCTTATCGCCGCTGATGATATCGGCAAGAGCGTTTCCGCCCTCGAGACCGCTGTAAAAGCTCATCATAATTGCGTCGGCACAGTCTGACCAATCGTTGATAACGTAAGCACTGCCGCCCATAATGTTGACAACAAGCTTTTTGCCGCATTCGGAGAGAGCTTTGATAAGAGCAACGTCTTCTTCGGGCAGATGCAAATCAACTCTGTCGCCGCCCGAGCCTTTGGGCTTTTTCTTGACGTTACCCATATTAACAAGGAATTCGCCCTCCTGAAGCCAGTCGCTGCCCACACAAACAACGATATATTCGCTTTCGGCAACGGCATCTTTGGCTTTATTTGTATCGCAACCGTTATAAACCTTAACGTTTTCTTCTCCGAAGCGGTTTTTCAGACCTTCGTAAGGTGTAACCGTATAAGGACTGAAAACGTTACTGCTGCCGTGGTCGCCGGTGTTGATTTTATCGGCATATCTGCCTACCACCGCGACTTTAGTGCCGTCGGCAACGGGAAGAATATTATTCTTGTTTTTGAGAAGCACCATACCTTTTGCCGCAACTTCGCGCGCTAAGTCGGTGTGTTCTTTTGAAAGGATAACGCTTTGGGGATGCTTCTTATATTTTGAAAGTGTGCGGAGCATCGCACGCAGAATTCTGCCAACGCTTACGTTAACGTCGGCTTCGGAAATATCGCCTTTTCTGACTCTGTTGCCGATGAAAGCGTATTTGAAAGTATAGGGCATTTCGATATCAAGACCTGCGTTGAAGCTTCTTGCTGCGTCATAAATACCGAAGAAGAAGTCAGAAATCGTGAAACCGTCAAAGCCCCATTTGTTGCGCAGAATATCTGTGAGAAGCGGTTTGTTTTCGCAGCAATAGGTGCCGTTGACTTTGTTATAAGCACCCATAATCGACATTGCGCCTGCATCAACGCATTTTTTGAAATGAGGCAGATAAACCTCGTGCAGCGTTCTTTCGTCAGCCTTTGCGTCAACGCTGAAGCGCAAATCCTCAATGCTGTTGAGCGCATAGTGCTTCGGGCAGGCGATTATGCCGTTATCCTGCATTGCTTTTGTGAGAGCAACGCCCATTTTACCGAGCAGAAACGGATCTTCGCCGTATGTTTCCTGAGCTCTGCCCCACATAGGGTTACGCAGAAGATTGATGCATATTCCTGCAAAAAGGTTGGCACCGCCTGCGCTTGCTTCTTTTGCAAAAACTTCGCCAACGCGGTATTCAAGTTCATCGTCAAATGCCGCACCTCGGAGCATCGAAACAGGGAAGCAGGTGCTGTGGCGCAAAACAATTCCTCGCGGACCGTCGGTGAAAAGTATTTCGGGTATTTTCAGCCTTGCACAGCCGCCGGCAGGGTAGGGCTCAGCATTATAAAATCTGCCGTTTTTGAGAAAATTTTTGGCGGTAACACCCATTGCGTGACCCTTGAACATATCAAGCTTTTCGCTCTGCGTCATTGCGCCGACAAGCTCGTTTGCAAGGAATTTGAGGTTATCCTCGCTCGGGTTCTTTTTATATAAGTCCATTGCTCTGACAAAATCCATATAAATGCCGCCTTTCGTTATATCTTGTTAAGATAAGATTCAAACGGTCTTTCAACCGCAGGTATGGGTGATGCTTCCGCAAAACTTATTTTGCCGTTTTTCGAAACGGTAAGATGTTTTCTGTATTCTTTGTTTTCTTTAAGAATTTTACCGTCTTTGACCATCATTGCACCGCCTCTGCTGCCTGTTAAAGGCATTTCGGCGGTTATTGCTTCGAGAAGAGCCTTTGCACTCAGAAGCATATCGTAATCATAAAAATAATTGCTTATCGATTTGTGCTTTGAAGGATAGTTTTTGATAATGCAGTTCACATTATCAAGCAATGAAACGCATTTATCATAATCACGTATAAACGAAGCACAGTTGCTCATTTCTCTCGGAACAGAAGAGTAGTCAACGTTTTCGTCTTTTGTGAAGTTCAATGCGAAGTTTTTTGCTTCGCGTTCGGCAAGCAGGATATCGGCTTCGCTGACGGAAGATTTTGCGGAATTCTTTATATGCTCTGCGCAAACAAAACCGCTTGTCTGCGTATCGTTGAGAGCAGAACCGCCCGGTCTTGTGAGACCGAAGGAGCCTGCCGCTTCACCGATAACATAAAGTCCGTTTGTTTCCGTCATATAGTTTTCATCCGTATATATACCGCCGTTGTTGTGCTGGGCGCAAACAGCAATGCGGAGCCTCTCTTTTGTTATATCAATTCCGTTTGAAGCGTAGATGCCGATTGCTTTCGGATTGAGCTTTTTTAACCTTTCAATCGGTGTTTTGTCTGTTGCGCCGACGGATTTGAGATAATTTTTTGCTTCGTCGGAAAGACTTTCAAACTCAAAGCCCTCGGGATTCTTTGTGAAATCAAGATAGACCTTTCTGCCTTTGAGCGTTTCTTCGTGAACGGCAATATCGATTTTTGACGAAGCTTCAATTCTGTCAAAGCTGAACGGCCATTGGTAACCTTTTAAAAATACAGTACTGCAAAGTTCGGCAGAATTTTTAAAACAGTCTTTCAAAAATTCCCTTTCAATGCCGTTTTCGTCAACGCTCACAAAACGGGGGATAACCTGCATAAAACTGCCCGAAACGTTCCATCTGAAATCAACCGATGACATACCGTATTGCCATTGCGAAAAATTGCAAAGGCTTGCGCCTGCATCAATCAGAATACCCGTCATACCGTGTTGCGAATGCGGATAAACCGAATTCTCATATATGCAGGCAGGTGCACCGCTTGCGGCGATAACGTTTTTTGCGGCAATAATCTCAAAATCTCCGCTTTCAGTGTTAAGGGCAACAATGCCCGAAACGCCGTCTTTGCCTGTGATAATTTTAACAACCTGTCTGTTATCAAGAACGGGCGTTTTGTTCTTTTTCGTAACCGCTTCTTCAAGCTTTTCGGTCATAACCTTTGAAGTGAGAGGGCCGATTGACGTTGCTCTCGAGGTGTTATCGTGGTCGGTTTTATATCCGGGATAGCCGCCGAATTCGTCTTTCGGAAAATTCACGCCGTAATCGCAAAGGCGCAAAAATCCTTTGATACTGTTAACGGACTGCTTGTATGCTTTTATGCCGTCGCAGCAGCCGAGAGAGCAGATATCCTTTGCCATCATATAAGGACTGTCCTGCGAGAAGCCGTCCATTGAGAGCTTATAATAGGTCTGCTTATCGCTGCCGGTATTTCTTGAAGTGCCCGAAAAACGGTTTTCGGTAACAACGGCAATATCTGTTATTCCTTCTTTAAACAAACTGTCGGCAACGCCGTAGCCTGCCGCACCGCTGCCGATTATTATTGCATCGTAAATCTTTCTCATAAGCATCTCACGTTAAATCCGCCGTCGCAGTCAATCACTGTGCCTGTGCAGAAATCAAAGCTTCCGTCAGCAACCGCGGCAACGCAGTTTGCAACGTCTTCGGGCTTACCCATTCTTTTGATGGGTGTAAGACCGCCGTCGATAAGCTTTTCGTATTTTTCTTTGACCTTTGCGGTCATATCGGTTTCAATTATGCCGGGGCGTATCTCAATAACGCTGATGCCGTATTCAGCAAGTCTTGCGGCAAAGAGCTTTGTTATCATCGAAATGCCTGCTTTTGCAATGCAGTATTCGCCCCTGTTGACCGAAGCGGTGTAAGCCGACATTGACGAAATATTAACTATTCTCGCGTTTTCTTTTTTTGCAAGCAGAGGAACAAAATTCTGCGTTACAAAAAACGTTCCTTTGAGGTTAATATCGTTAACAAAATCAAAATCCTCGGGAGTGATTTCGAGAATATCTTTTCTCTCTTTGGGAGCAACACCTGCGTTGTTGACAAGCAAATCTATTGCGCCGAATTTTTCTTCGGCAAATGCAACAAGGCTTTCAATATCATCGTTTTTTGAAATATCTGCTGCAAAGAAAAATGCTTTTTCGGGATTAGAGGCGCAGAGAGTTTCGGCTTCTTCCGAAGAGTTTCTCGACGTAATGATTACGCTGAAATTTTTGTCAAGAAGCTTTTGGGCGATTGCATAGCCGATTCCTCTCGTGCCGCCTGTAATAACTGCAACCATATTGTGTTTCTCCTTTATTTTTTCAAAACGTCTTTGCGGTAATAAGGCATATAAACCTCGCTGTCTCTTACGGGACAGCCTGCAACGCTCGCGTTGCGCATAAGCTCGGTGCATTTACTGCATTTGAGGCAGACCTTGTTCTTTTCGAGCTTACCGTTTTTCAGATAATCGCGGTAAAAATCAGGATAAGCAAACGTCATTCTGCCGAAGCCCGCAAAATCGGTAACGCCGTCAAGAATAGCTTTTGCGGCATAATCAAGAGCGTTTTCTCCCTCAAAACTTAAGCCCGACATAATGAATTTAATATCGGGAAAAGCCGATTTGAGTTCTTTTGTAACGGAATATATTCTTTCCATTCCGATTTTGCCGTCCTCGGGTGCGTTGATGCAGGGACGGTTGAAATGCGGAATAAGATAAGGGTTGCCGAGCGTGAGATTGATAAGCTCAACGCCGCGGCTCTTGAGTCCGTTAATTATGACTTTTGTTTCGCTGAGGTCAATTTCGTTTTTATCGTTAACACCGTAGCCGTAAGGATAGGGGAAGCAATCGCAGGCATTGAGCCTTGTTGTTACAAAAACTTTGCTCACGGCATTTTTCACGCTGTCGATGCAGTCAAAATAAAGCTTCGTTCTGTTTTCAAGGCTGCCGCCGTAGCGACCCTCACGCTCGTTTGCACTTAAGAATTCGTTGAAAAGATAGCCGTGACAGCATTTCACGTCAATTCCGTCAAAACCTGCCTCTTCAGCAAGCTTTGCGACGGCGGCATATTTAACGGGTATTGAGTCGCAGTATTCGTCTTCGGCAATAACGTAGGGCTGATTTTCTTTGCCCTTTTCCCAATGACTGTTGCGGTAAGCAACAATCGGCTCGGGTGTGCCGTTCGGTTTGCTGAATCTGCCGCTGTGGGTGAGCTGAACAATAATCAACGGAACAAAACCGCATTCTTTTTCGGCAAGCTCTCGCATTTCTCGGAGCAACGCCGCATAGCTTTCCTTTGTTTCTTCGTTCAGATAAAGCTGGCGCGGATTGGCTCTGCCTTCAGCGCAGACTGCCGTTGCCTCAAACCAGATTATGCCTGCACCCGAACGGGCAAAACGCAGATATCTGCGCCTTGTGAGTTCGTCAACGGCGCCGTTCCTTTTGCCGTCGCACCCTTCCATCGGATGAAAAACTATTCGGTTATTTATTTTTTTACCGTAAATTTCAACGGGCTTTTCAAGAATACCTGTCAAAAAAACCATTCCTTGCTTATTTTATATTTATATTAAACAACAAAAGCTATCCGTTTGCAATGCTATTTTTAAATTTTGAAAATAATTTCGTGTGTTTGTTGAGTTTTATGAAACTATGGGTTATAATTAACTGAAAATTCTGCCGAAAGGATTTTTTGTTATGAACGAACTGAGCAAGCTTTTTTTGAATATAACTGACGGCGAAACGGTTACGCTTGATAAAAATAAAACGTATGACGTGCGACCTGAGGATTCTTTTTATAAAGAGGGCTTTTTCTGCTCAAATACCGCGAAGAAACACGAGAATCCTGACGGCTATCGCTATGCGGCAATTTTTATTCAAGGCAGAAAAAACGTTGTTATTGACGGCAACGGCGCAACGGTGCTTGTTCACGGCAAGATGACTCCGATGCTTTTTGACAGATGCGAAAACGTGACGGTGCGTAACGTCACTTTTGATTATGCCTGCCCCACAATGAGCGAATTCACCGCGCTTTCCTGCGGCGGTGACGGCTGCGTTATTCGCATCAACGATGAGTGCCTTTTTGATGTTGACGGCAACAACATCATCTGGCATGGCGAGAATAACGAAAACGGCGAATATTATTGGAGCGACAGTTGCTGCGGTAACCGCAGGCACATCAAAGAATTCAACCCCGAAACTCTTGAAACAAAAGACTTTTCAAGAGATAATATGGTGTTTGAAAAAATAGAAGTAATTAATAAAAACACCCTTCGCGTTTTCTTCGCGGATAAATCCGTCAGCTTCAGAGAAGGGTGCGTTTATCAGACAAGAAACATTGTCAGAGACCAGACGGGCAGTATGTTTCAGCGTTGCAAAAATCTGAAATTCGAGAATCTGAGAATGATGTTTATGCACGGTCTGGGTGTGGTTTCGCAATTCTGCGAAAACGTGACGTTTGTTAACTGCGATTTTTCGCCGAAGAATGGCAGAACAGTTGCCAGCACCGCAGATTTCTTTCAGTTTTCGGGTTGCAGAGGTAAACTGAAAATTGAAAACTGCAAGGCAAACGGAGCGCACGATGATTATATAAACGTTCACGGCACTCATTTGAGAATTGTTAAAAAGAACAAAAAAGAAAAAAGTCTGGTTGTCAGATTTATGCACGCAGAAACCTGGGGCTTTCAGGCGTTTGAGGTTGGAGATGAACTTGAATTTATCAAATGGAACACCTTGATTCCCTATGCAGAAACAAAGGTTACGGCTTATGAAAAACTGAACGACACAGATATTAAGCTTTATGTTGACAGAGAGCTTCCCGATATAAGAGTGGGCAAGGACGTTGTTGAAAACGTTTCATGGACACCCGATTTGCACGTTTCGGGATGTGATTTCGGACCGACCTCAGGCAGAGGAATTCTTTGCACAACAAGAGGAGAGGTGATAATTGAGAATAACCGTTTCGCGCATCTTTGGGGACCTGCTCTTCTGATTGAGGATGACTGCAATTTCTGGTTTGAATCGGGTCTTACCAAAGAAATAATTTTCAGAAACAACGTTATTTTCGGTTGTGATTTCGGTAAAACCTGGGACGAGTCGCCTGTTATCAGATATACTCCGAAAATTATGAGCAAAAGGTCAAGGGAATACGTTCACGGCAAGCTTGTTTTAAGCGGCAATGTTTTCAGAAAATCTTCTCTCGGGTCTCACGCTTTGCATCTTGAATATCTGCGCGAGGCGGAAATAACCGATAATGAGTTTGATGCACCTTATAAAATAAACACAAATTGCGTTGGCGAAGTCAGGGATGAAAACAATAAAATTCTTGCAATCTGATTACGTTGAGTTTAATATATAATTTGTTATACATAAAAAGAAAAGGTGATAGTTATAAAACAGCTTTTAGAACTTTTCGTAACATTCGCAAAGGTCGGGGTGATGACTTTCGGCGGCGGTTACGCAATGCTGCCTATTCTTCAGCGTGAAATCGTTGAAAACAAAAAATGGGCAACAGAAGAAGAACTGATGGATTATTTTGCAATCGGTCAGTGTACACCGGGTATTATTGCGGTCAATACCGCCACGTTCATCGGCAAAAAAACCAAAGGAGTTCTCGGCGGAATCTTCGCAACTCTCGGTCTTGTTTTTCCGTCGCTTATAATCATTTCTCTGCTTGCAGGAGTTATTGAAGCTTTTTCGGATATTGTTTGGGTTCAGCACGCTTTCGGCGGTATCAGAGTTTGTGTTTGCGTTTTGATTATCAATGCTGTTGTAAAGCTTTTGAAAAAAGCGGTTATCGATAAATTTTCGTTTGCGGTATTTCTTGCCGTTGCGCTTGCGGCGTTTTTCACAGACCTCAGCCCTGTTATTTTTGTTCTTATCGCGGCAGTTCTGGGCATCGTTATAAAGAATGCGGGAGGTAAGAAGGCATGATTTTTCTTAAACTCTTTTTTGAATTCTTTAAAACGGGTCTCTTTGCAGTCGGCGGCGGTATGGCAACGATTCCGTTCCTTTATGAATTGGCGGATTCAACGGGTTGGTTTACCCGTAACGACCTTGCAAATATGATAGCCGTCAGCGAATCAACTCCCGGTCCGATTGGCGTTAATATGGCGACCTATGTAGGTTTTATTACAGGCTCAAACATTGCGGGCATACCGACTGCGATTCTCGGCGCGGTTACGGCAACTCTCGGCTTGATAATGCCTGCGGTTATTATCATTCTGATTATTGCGTCGTTCCTTAAAAGCTTCAGAGATAATAAATATCTCGACTCTGCTTTTTACGGTTTGAGACCTGCGTCAACAGGTCTTATCACCGCGGCAGGCTTAAGCGTTGCGGTAACGGTTATTTTTCCGCAGACCGTTTCGCTTGCAGGTTTTAATTGGAAGGGTTTTATTCTTGCGGCGGTTTTGATTGTTCTTATGAATATCAAAAAACTTAAAAAGCTTCACCCGATTGTGTTTATTGCGGCATCTGCAGTTGCGGGCGTTGTTTTTTCAATGTGATTATTGCAACGTGAATGTGTTTTTTGCAACAGATATATTTGGCGGATAGTGCTATAATACAGTCATAAAAGAAAGGAAGTGCTGATATGTCAGTTTTAAGTGTAAATAAAAATAATTTTGATTCGGTAAAAAACAGTGAGAAACCCGTTCTTCTTGATTTCTATGCTGATTGGTGCGGACCCTGCAGAATGGTTTCGCCGCTTGTTGATGAGATTGCAGAAGAAAATCCGCAGTATCTCGTAGGCAAAATTAACGTTGATAACGAGCCTGAACTTGCTGCAGCTTTCGGAGTTTCAAGCATACCGATGCTTGTTGTTATGAAAAACGGCAAAATCGTTAATCAGGCAATCGGAGCAAGACCGAAAGAACAGATTCTTGCTATGCTCGGATAATTTTTAATGTCAAAAAGGCTTGCACTTTGTGCGAGCCTTATTTTTTTTGTTGCATTTTATCGGAAAACAATTATAATATATATGTTTGAATTTAAATCGAATGAGGAGGTTTTTATGACACTGAACGATAAAAAGAAGTTTTCTTTTGCTGATTTTGTTCGTGGCGTATTCAGCAACAGGTTTTTGATTTTTACGGCGTTGTTTCTGATAGCGGGTTATTTCGTTTTTCTGCCCTACAAAGAAGCAGGTAAAAGCCTTGTTTGCAACGGCGATGCTTCAATTCAGCATTATCCTGCACTGGCGTTTTACGGTTCATACATAAGAGAGATTATCAAAACTCTGCTTTTTGAGCATCGTCTTGTTATTCCTGATTGGGATATAACTCTCGGTTACGGCGGAGATGTTGTTTCAACTCTTCATTACTATTGCGTGGGCGATCCGATTGCGCTTTTAAGCGTTTTGTTCAGGGCGGACCAATCCGAGCTTTGCTATAATCTGCTTATTGTTTTGAGACTTTATCTTTCAGGTATGGCGATGCTTTGCTATTGCAAATACAGGAATTCGCCAACATATTCCTCGGTTATCGGTGCTCTTGTTTATTGCTTTTCGGGCTATGCGATTTCGCCGGGCGTTTTTCATCCGTTTTTCACAACGCCGATGATTTGGTTCCCGTTGATTTTGCTCGGTTCCGAACTTCTGCTTGAAAAGAAGAATCCGTTTGTTTTTACGGCTTCGGTTGCGATTTCGCTGCTTTCGAATTTTTATTTCTTCTATATGCAGGTAATTTTTGTTGTGATGTATGTTTTGCTCAGATATTTCACAATCAACAAAAAGCTTGATTTTAAAGATTTCGGCACGATGATTCTCAAATTCTTTTCGTTTGCGCTTGTGGGCATAATGATTGCAATGCCTGTGTTCCTGCCGAATATTGTTTCTCTGCTTCAGTCAGACAGAATTTCTGTTGACAGAGTTATTCCTGCTTTCTACCCCGAAAAATATTATCTCCAGCTTCCCGAAGGCTTGGTTTCGGAGTTCGGTTCATATTACGTTTATCTTTCGATAAGTGCGGTTGCGATTCTGTCTTTGTTTATCTTGCTTTCAAAATTCAGAAAAGAAAATCTGCCGCTTATCATCTCCGCCTTTGTGCTGCTTTCATTTCTTCTTTTACCCAAAATCGGTTCGGCTTTCAACGGATTCAACTATGTAACGAACAGATGGGTGTGGGCTTTGGCTTTTGCTTTCGGTTATATAGCCGCAAGAGCTTTGCCTATGGCGGAAGACCTTAAGCCCTTGCATTTTCTGGGCATATTTGCCTGCACGGGATTATTCTATCTTGCCTGTTATATGCCCGATAAAGAAATATCGGAGCAGACAAAATATTTCTTCATCGTTCTCGCATTTTGCGTGTTCCTCATTATTCTGGTTTCCGCAAAGCTTTTGCCGAAGATTCTTTTCCGCAACTTTATTGCGGTTGCAACGGTGTTTACCGTTTGCGTTAACGGTTATTATCACGCCTCTCCGCAAGCGGCAAACTGGGCAGGCAACAGCCATGATAAAGGTCAGGCTTTCAGCCGTTATTATGAATCGCTCGCGCGAAAAGTCAACGGTTTTCCAAACGAGGGCGAAGGCCGTTATGACGGCGCAAAAAGTATGTTTGATTATAATACGGCAATGCTCTATGATATGGGCGGTACGGGATTTTATTTCAGCACAATAAATCCGGGCACTGCAAAGTTCCAGAACGAACAGATGCTCAACTATTCCGTTGACCAGCAGTATCGCAATCTTGACGGACGCACCTATCTTGCCGCGGCGTTATCGGTAGAATATTTTATGGCGCACGAAAATACGTCTCACCCCAAACTTTACGGATATACAGAAAAGGTCAGCGAAAAGGTTTATACTTCCGAACACACTCTGCCGTTGGTTTATGTGTTTGATTCCGTTTATACCGATAACAAAAATATGACCGTAACCCAAAGGCAGCAGGCTCTTCTTCAGAGAGCCGTAACAAGCGAAGATTACGGTTTGCCCGACGTTGCTCCCGAATATACCGATTACGAGGTGCCCTTTACCGTTAAGAACGCAAAGGACGTAACGGTAAGCGAAAACGGATTCAGCGTTGCCAAACCCAACGCAACAATGACAATCAGTTTTGATTCAGTTGAAGCGTGCGAGCTTTATTGCATTTTTGAGGGAATTGATTTTGACCCCCAAGGCGACGTTAACGAAACAAACGTTAAAATCGATTGCGGAAAAATCAAGCAGACTCTGCAGTATAAAACCGCCGATAATAATTACACAAGCGGCAAACATAATTTCCTGGTGAACCTCGGTTACAATGAAAACGGCAGAACGGAATTCAAAGTAACCTTCCCTCATGCAGGCGAATTTACCTTCTCGGATTTCCGCGTGGTTGCTCAGCCGATGGATACGTTCTTCGGCTATGTTGATAAGCTTGCAGACAGCGGTCTTACCGACGTTGAGGTTGATAAAGACGTTATCAGCTTTTCTCTCAAGCGTCAGAAGCCCGGTATAGCGGTTATTTCCATACCTTATCAGGACGGCTGGAAAGCTACGCTGAACGGCGAAAAGGTTGAAATTATTGAGGTTCAGGGCGGTCTGTGCGGAATTTACGTTGAGGACGGAAACAGTGACGTTGTTATGGAATATAACAACCCCGTGAAAATTCCCTCATACATTATGTTCTTTGGCGGAACGGCTCTGCTGACAACGTTTACGGTTGTTTATATGAAGCGTAAAAAAGAAAACGTTCCCGAAAACATTGAAAGCGAAGAATAAAAATAAGGAGCTGCGATAAAACGCAGCTCCTGTTTTTTTACGCTTTGCAAATTTCAGGCTGATTCGAATGATTTTTATTAATATATATTGACAATATTATTCTTTGTGGTTTATAATTTGGACATAACCAAGCTTGGTTTTGACCAAATAGAAATTTGGCGCGGAAAGAGGAGATTAAAATCAGAAAACGAAAACTCAACACAACAAAATCCGATATGATTAAAATTGCAACAAAAATGTTCATAACGAAGGGGTATTCGGTAACAACCTTAAGAATGATTGCCGATGAGCTTGATACAAGTGCAGGTCACATCTCTTTCTATTTCCCGTCAAAGGATGATATGCTTGCGGTTCTTACCAATATGCTTTGCGAATATCAGCGTGAAATGATGGAGCAGGAAGCAGGCGAGGGGATAAGCTCACTTCTTTCAATCTGTCTTGAACTTATGGTAATGGCTGCTGCTTGCGAGGAAGATGAAATTGCAAAAGACTTTTTTGTTTCTTCTTACTCAAGTTCAAAGTGCCTTTCAATCATTCATAAGAACGACACAGTCCGTGCAAAAGAAGTTTTCGCAGAATACTGTTCCGGCTGGAGTGATGAACAGTTCAGATCGGCGGAATATCTTGTCGCAGGTATTGAACTCGCAACGCTGAACGCAATTGATAAATCCGTACCGTTTGAAACACGCATTTCGTTTGCATTGAACGCAATAATGATGATTTATAACGTACCTGAAGATATCCGCAGGATAGAGATTGAAAAGGTTCTCGCAATGGATTACCGTTCAATCGGCAAACGCATTTTCAACGAGTTTAAGGAATACGTTGAGGGAACGCAGAATTCAGAATGATGAATGCAGAATTGAGGTGGAAATTTGAGTGAGAATATAATTTCGAAGAAAAGCTTTGACTTTGCGGTAAGAACGGTAAATCTTTATAAACATCTTACTGCAGAGAAAAAAGAGTTTGTGTTATCAAAACAACTTCTGAGAAGCGGAACAAGTATTGGAGCGAACGTTTCTGAAGCAGAACGAGGTCAAAGCAAAGCGGATTTTAATGCGAAGCTTAACATAGCTTTAAAAGAAGCCAACGAAACATATTATTGGTTAAGGCTTTTGCACCAAACAGATTATCTGACAGACAAAGAATTTAAAAGTATGGAAACGGATATAGACGAGATAATTGCAATCCTCGTTTCAATATGTAAGAAAACAAACAAAAAGTGAATGCAGAATTCAGAATTATGAATGCAGAACAGAATAAATAATAATTCTGAACTCCGCATTCTGCACTCTGCACTCATTAAAAGGAGGAAACCGCTATGAAACAAACAAACAAACTCATAAGCATTCTGCTTGTGTTGGCAATGCTTTTGTCATTGGCACCGCTGAGCCTTACGGCAAGTGCGGCAGATATTGAGGTTTATGCAACGGGAACATTAGGCTCCGGAAGCAGAACAGCGTGGACTATTTATGACAACGGATTGCTTGTAATTGACGGCAAAGGCAACAGTGTTTCTACAAAATGGGATTCTACCACAGCTTCGCCTTGGAAAGATTATGCCGACATTATCACAAGAGTAAGTTTTGTGAACTGCGAAAATTGGAAGTGCATTCCCGAATGTACATTTCGTAGTCTTTCAAAATTGAAAGATGTTACACTTCCCGAAAATATTGAAGAAATTTGTCAATATGCATTCACCGGAACTGCGATTGAAACGATTTTATTGCCGGATGGGCTTATAACGATTGGATATTATGCTTTTTCTTCGTGCGAATCATTGAAATACATCAATATTAATGATGGGGTAACATCTATCGGCTCCAGTGCTTTTTACAATTGCTCAAGTTTAAAGGCAGTTTCAATCCCCGATAGCGTTACTTCGATTGGACAAACGCTTTTCCAAAATTGTACGAATTTGGAGTATGTGAGATTGAGTGAGAATGCAGACAAAGTTGGCGGTTCAATGTTTTCTGGATGTACTATGTTGAAAAACGTTTCATTGCCGGCTTCTGTAACTGTAATTGGCTCAAAAGCTTTTTCCAATGCCTCAAATCTTGAAGGTGTCTACTATCACGGCGTTAATGAGCCGACTACCTACAATCCTGGCATTAATAATGCTACCTTTTCGTTAGCACCGGATACAATGGTGATTTATGCTTCCAATGATTATTCAGCCACTACAATGGGCTTGAAGGCAAATTGGGAAAATGACGTGCAAACCGTTACCAAAATTGAGGGTCATTTCGTGAATATAGCACACACCGCCAACGGTGCCGTAAAGGTTGGTGCTTCTATTGTTCCTGCGGGTGATACCGTTACCATAGATATTATGGCTTATAAAAACTATGAGCTTGATACCATTACGGTCACGGATTCCAACGGTCAGGTAGAGTTAAGCGGAAGCGGACACAGCCGTACCTTTAGTATGCCTGAAGGCGACGTAAGAATTTCGGCAACCTTTAAATCAACTGCAACACCGCACGTTCACAGCTGGACTTATGCTGCAAACGGCGCAACTATCACAGCTACATGTGCTTATGCGGATACTTGCCACAATCCGATAAGTAAGGTTGAAATATCTAAAGGTAATACAAGCAGTCTGACTTTCCGTCCCGATAATGCAAAATATATGACGGTTTCAGGAACAATGGAAGACGTTGTTATTCCTGATTTGGTCTATACGCTGAAAAGCACGGGTGAACCGACAACACCGATTAATCCCGGAGTTTACGTAGCGAGCCTTACGATAGAAAATGTAACTGCTACCTATGAATTCGAGATAACCCGTGGAAATTTTAATTATACGTATTTCACATACACCGCACCGCAAAACCTTACATATGACGGTACACCCAAATATGCATCGGTTGTCATGTCTGAAGATTATGTACCGTATGCCGGTGAATACACAGTATATTATAATAGCGGAACAACCGAACCGATTAACGCCGGTACTTATACTGTTAAAGTTAATGTTGCAGAAAGCGACTATTTTACTGCCGGTACCGCTATATCCGGTCGTGCTTGGCGCTTTAATATTGTTCCTAAATCTATTGAAGATTTGACTTATGAAGGTCTTGGAACAAGCTATCCGGTTGGTGCTACACCTGATGTTACTATCAAGCATGGCGATATGGTGCTTGTAAAAGATACTGATTATACGGTTGAATATGCAAATAACACCGAACTCGGTACAGCAACTATGACGGTTACTGGTGTTGGAAATTATACCGGAAGTAAAACATTAGAGTTTGAAATTTGTTCTCACACCCACTCATTCACATATTCCGCAAGCGGCGATACAATAACCGCTGTTTGCGCAAACACAGACGGAAACTGCCCGGATTCTGAGGGCACACTCACAATTCTTGCTCCCGCAGACCTTTATGTAGACGGCACAACCGCAAAGGAAGCAACTGTTGAAAACAACCTTGTTGACACTTCGGTTGCGGTTGATATTACATATTCAACTGCAGACGGTTCTGCACCCACAACCGAAGGCACATATACTGCAAGCGTAACAGTCGGCGGTGCAACGGCAACAGTTGAATTTACACTTTCCAACTATGCCGCAAAGGTGACCGACAAAGACGGCAACGAAATTGAAGGCTCACCCTTCAAAACTCTTGAAGAAGCAGCAGATGCGGTCAGATGGGATTATGAAAACGCCACAATCACCTTGCTTGATGATATTACTCTTGATTCAACGTGGAGCGTAGGCGGTGTTGTTACAATCGACCTTAACGGAAAAACCCTTAACTGCACTTCGGGTGATACAATTTTTGTTCAGGCATTTAATGGCTTTGCAGTTACGGTTGAAGATTCATCCGAAAACAAAACAGGTGTTATCAGAAGCGAAACAGGTTCAGCAATAGATGTTGGCGTTGGCAGTAAGTTTATTCTTAACAGCGGCACGATAACGGCTGAGAACGATTACGAAATTATGGCTGCATATCGTGAGAGTAACCACAGTTTGCTTGAAGTTAACGGCGGTACAGTTAACGGTATGGTTTTCTGCTATGCCGATTCAGTTGTATCGGGCGGTACGTTCAACGATATGTTCGCAATTTCGTACTATTATAAACAAAACAAATTCAGCGGCGGCATCTTTAACGGCGGAATAAAAATCAATTCTTCTGACTCGCTGAATGACATTCTTGCAGACGGTTATCATTTCCGCAATGCACAGGGCAAGGTTGTTGACGGCAGTTCAGAAATTATTGAAGAAAAAGTAACAATAGAAAAGGGTGCTGATTTTTCTGCCGATGCCGTTGTTACCGCAGAAGACGTTGTTTACAACGGTATGGCACAAGAACCTGATGTAACAGTTACAATCGGCGGTAAAATTCTCACCGAGGGCAAGGATTATACCCTTACCTTCGCAAATAATATTAACGCAGGCACGGCAACCGTAACCGTAACAAGTGCAGGCGATTACGAGGGCGAGATTGTAAAGACGTTTGAAATCAAAAAGGCTGATTCATCAATTGACGTTTATCCTGAAGCAAACAAACTCACCTATAACGGCGAAGCTCGGACACTCGTTACCGCAGGCTCAGCTGTAAACGGCACAATGGTTTACAGTCTTGACGGTGCAGAATATTCCGAAACAATCCCCGCAGGTATAAATGCAGGTGAATACACGGTTTATTATAAGGTTATCGGCGACCAAAACCACAATGATACCGAAGCTGAAACAATTATTGTTACAATTAATAAGGCAAATGCTTCCGTAAGAACCGCACCCACGGCAAGAACAGTTGTTTATAACGGTTTTGCGCAGGCTCTCGTTAATGCAGGTTCAGCAATGGGCGGTGAAATGCAGTATAGCCTTGACGGTGAAACTTATTCCGATATTATTCCCGTTGCAACCGATGCGGGTGATTACACAGTATATTATAAGGTTGTCGGCGATAAAAACCATAACGGCAGCGTAACCGAAACCTTAAATGTAACCATCGCAAAGAGAAGATTAACCGTATCCGCAACCGTAGCCGATAAGGTTTATGACGGCACAATTTTCGGCGATAAATCAACCGCTGTAATTACATTTGACGGTCTTGCTGAAGGTGATACGATTAGCTATACCGTTAAAAACGTTATTTTTATTGATAAAAACGCCGGTTCAAATAAAACGGTATACGTTGCTTACAGCGTAAACGGTGATAATGCAGAAAACTATGAGTTCCCTGTTGACGGTGTTGCTATTCCCGAGAATGAGTATTATTTCGTTAAAACAAAGGCAAGTATTTCAGAGAAACCTGTAACAGCAACTGCCGTTGTTGCTGATAAGGTTTATGACGGAACTGTTGATATTGACCCCGATGATATTGAAATTAGTTTTGAAGGTATTGTCGATAGCGATGATGTTGTGTGCACACAATGGTACGGCAGATTCTTTGATGCAAATGTTGGTAACAATAAAACTGTTTATGTTTCATATTTCGTAAGCGGTGAAGATGTTGAAAATTATGATTTCCATGGTGACTTCTATTATATTCCCGAACACGAGGGTTATGGAATAGAAACCACCGCAAGCATTACCAAGAAACCCGTAACCGTATCCGCAACCGTTCCCGACAGAATCTACGGCGATGATTACAATGCTGATACCTCAAAGGTTGTTCTCACCTTCGATGGTATCATTGACGGCGATGACGTAGGTTATGTTGTAACAGATGCAACTTATCATGTGCATACCGTTACAGATAATGCTCCCGTTCAGGTTGTTTACAATGTGAACGGTGCAGACGCAGGCAACTATCAGTTCCCCGAATACGGCGATTGGATGGCACCCAATTACGGCGTTCAGGCAACGGGTAAGGTTCTTCCCAGAGATATCGCAGAAGCAGAAGTTATTCTCGGAGATGCTCTTATCTATAACGGCACAGAGCAGACACAGTCAATCGCAAGCGTAATTGTCAACGGAATTGACGCAACTTTCGACGTAAGCGGTAACACGGCAACAAACGTTGGTGTATATGAACTCACAATCACAGGTAACGGTAATTTCACAGGCACAAAGACTGCTGCTTTTGAAATCGCTCCCGATACAAGCGCAATCGATGTTCTCACAGTTGATAACGTTAAAACAACCGATAAGGAAGCAATCGAAGCTGTTGCAAAGCAGATAGAAAATGCCGAAACAGATCTTGCTGACGAAGAAACCAAGGCTGAATATAAAGCGATTGCCGACAAGTGCGAAGCTCTCTTTGATAAGATTTCTGAAACAGAAGAAAAGCTGGAAAAAATCAAGGGTGTTGAAAACAACTTCAATCCCGAAAAGGTAACAAGCGACGATAAGGCTGAAATTGAAGAAATTATAGCTGAAATCGAATCTGTTAACCCCGAAAACCTCACCGATGAACAGAAAGCTGAATATTATGAAATCAAGGCAGAATTCGAAGCTCTCCTTGAAGAAATCGAAAAGGCAGGCTCAAAGGTTGATGCTATCGGTGCAGAGCTTGAAATGTTCAACGAAAACCGTGTAACAATCTTCTGGGAAGATGAAATCGAAGCTCTCAAGGCAAAGATTGACGAACTCCTTACAGATGAGAACATGGGCGAAACTGAAAAGGCAAAGCTCAAT
>JAFXJO010000091.1 GCA_017532185.1 Clostridia bacterium
CAAGACAATCACCGTTGACATCCACGGTAAGGAAGAAGAAGTTCTCTTCGGCGAAACAATCGACCTTCCCAACGACGTTGACGACGGCGATGTAGGCACAACATTTGATAAGTGGGTTGACGAAGACGGCAACGAAGTAAGCGATCCTTACACAGTTCCCGATTCAGATGAGCCCATCGTTATCAAGCCCGTTTATAAGAACCTTTCATTCGAAGTAACATTCATTGATAAGCTTAACGGCACATCAAAGACAAATACTCTCGAATACACAACCAAGATCCCGAATCCCGGCACTCCTTCAGCTGAAGGCTACCAGTTCGATGGTTGGTTCACAGAAGCAGGTGACAAGTATGTTGCCGGCACAACAACAGTTCCCAACGCAGATGTAACTTACTTTGCTAAGTACACAGGTCTTGCAGTTGATTATACAGTTAACGTATACTTCGAGAAGCTTGACGGTTCAGGTTGGGAAGATGTTCAGGCTGAAGTTATCGAAGGTGTAGCAGGCGAAACAGCTAAGTACACAGAAACATTCGACGGCTTCACACTTGACACAACAATCTCTGTAACAGAAGCTGTTATCAAGGGCGACGGCTCAACAGTTCTTGTTATCTACTTCACCAGAAACGATGTCACAATCATCGTTGACGGCGAAGAAACCAAAGTTCCTTACGGAACAGAAATCGAAGAAGACGATCTCGATGCTGACGTAGAACCCGGTTACAAGCTTGATAAGTGGGTTGACGCTGAAGGCAACGAAATCACATTCCCCGTTGAAATCAAGGGCGGCGAAGAATTCATTCCCGTAATCGTTAAGGATAGCTTCTCACTTAAGTTCCAGCTTGCTGACGGCACAATCGTTGGTGAAGAAACAGTAGCTGAATTCGGTGCAGATATCGTTGCTCCTCAGGCTCCCGATGCTGCTGAAGGTTATACATTCGCAGGTTGGGTAGACAAGGCAACAAACGAACCCTTCAACGGCAAGATGCCTGCAAAGGCAACAGTTTACGTTGCAGTTTACACAAACAATGAAGATGCTAACTACAAGGTTAACATCTATATCATGAACACAGAAGGCGTTGAAGAACTTTCAGCTTCTTACACCGCAACAGCAGCTATCGGCACAACTCAGTCAGTTGTTCCCGGCACTGTAGACTTCTGCACTCTTGATACAGCAAGAAGTAACACAAGCTGCGTTGTTCTTGCAGACGGCACAGCATCCATCAACCTCTACTTCGTAAGAGGTCTCTACACAGTAAGCTTCGACGGCGTTGAAACTGAGGTTTATGCCGGTGCAGTTATTCCCGTTCCCGCAGATCCCGCAGTTGAAGGCAAGACCTTCACAGGCTGGACTCCTGCAGTTCCCAGAGTAATGCCTGAAGAAGATCTCGCATTCACATCAACTTGGGAAGAAGTAACTTACACAATCACTTATGTTGTAAACGGCAACAAGACCGTTCACGAATATAAGTTCGGCGATAAGGTTACTGCTCTTGAAGTAACCGAATCACCTGCAGGCCTTGCATTCAAGGGTTGGTCAGATGCTATCCCTGCAACAATGCCTGCTGAAAACATTACCGTTTCCGCTATCTTCGAGGCTGCTGCTTACACAGTAACCTATCTTGATGCTGATGGTAACGTATTCGTTTCCTACTCAGTAGCATTCGGTGCAGAAATTCCTGTTCCCGCAGATGCTCCTGCTAAGGAATTCTACACATTCATGGGCTGGTCGGCAGCACCCGAAACAATGCCCGCAGAGAATGTAATTATCACTCCCATCTTCGAGCCCGTTGCTGTTAAACTCATTGCCGCTCCCGGTTCAACAACCGTTATCGACAGAGAAAACATGGTAATCTACGGTCTTGAAGAAGGCCTTTCAGCTAAACTTCTTGATGATTCCTTCCTTGATTACGAAGGCGACGGTACTCTTGTTATCAAGCCCGTAACAGAAGGCACAAGCAGATACGGCACAGGCGCTGTTGTTGAACTTTATGACAACGCAGACGGTTCACTTGTTGAAACCTTCCGCATCGTAGTATTCGGCGACCTTAACGGCGACTCATATGTTAACGGTATCGATGTTTCCATCGCATCCGATGAAGCATTCTGGCTCACAGACTGGTCACTTGAAGGTGAAAACTACGAAGTTTATAAGCTCATCGCAGCAGACCTTGACCACAATGGTTTCATCGACACAACAGACGTAAGCAGCATTAAGAACTACGTTCTCAGCCTTGTTGATATTGACCAGGTAGAAGGCAAAATCGTTCGTTCCTAACCTAGTTTAGTTTTTCCGGGGTAGGGGAACTCCTCTTCCCCGGAGATAAGAACTATGTCAAACAAGAGTGGCGGCACACCGCTCGAGCCTCGGTTGACAGCACAAAACCGAGGTACAAAACAAGGAGGAATTCTCTCATGACAAAAATCAAAAGGTTAGTCGCTGTTTTGCTGGCTTTATTGATGATTTTTGGTTCAGTTTCAATCGTTGCTTCCGCATGGGATGCAACCGTTGATGACGGTTTCGCACTTGACGTAACCACCAAAATCTTCAGGCAAGTTGACGGCGAATGGATCGAAACAACCAAAGTCAAAGCAGGCGAAACGGTAAAAGCTCGCGTTTATCTCAATACTGATTATTTCACACATGGCGGCGATCTTTTATTCTTCTATAACACAGATTTCTTTGAGGACTCATATGCAGCCACTCAGCAGACTCTCAGTGTTAACTCCGCTTTCTATGCCGGCGACGACTATGGTATTACCGGTACATTTTACAACTCAACATCAACTTCAAATATTGAAGGAAGACTTATCAGACTTGGCGTAATTGACCAGACTTTCGCTGATAAGCACAATTTCTTCGCAGTGAGCGTTGCGCTCGCAGGCGATAAGAAAAACAATCTTTTTGTTGGCTCTGAATGGCTCTGCGAATTTGACCTTAAAGTTAAGGCTGATGCAGCAGGCACAGGCGATCTCTTCGCTCTTGAAAATTCATTCAGAAGCCCCACGGCAAGAACAAACTATTGCAACATCTCCAAGGGTCCTGCATTTGGCTACAACGAAGACGTAGTGGATATGACCCAGTGGGATGCAAATGTTACAGTAGCAAGCAATCCTGTTTCTCTTTACAACAACTACGTTGAAGTAACCTTTGATGCAAACGGCGGCGTATTTGCTGACGGCAAGGCAGAAAAGCTTATCACAGGTGAAGCAGGCACAGCTCTCAATATCGGCACACCCGTTTATGAAGACTTTACTTTCACAGGCTGGGTAGCTGAAGGTTCATCAGAAGTTCTCACCGACGTTGTTGCACTTCCTCAGGGTAACACAACTTATGTTGCTCAGTGGGAATCCGCAATCGATAAGTATGAAGAAACTCTGAAGTTCAAGACCGATATCTACAGACTCAATGATGACGGCGAATGGGTTTATACCGAAAAGGTTATCCCCGGTGAAACAGTTAAGGCAAGAATTTATATCGACACCACTTATTTCACAAATGCCGGTGACTTCGTTGTATTCTATGATAACGATTTCTTTGAAGAAGTTGACCCCAACTTCGTAGCAGGTTCTTTCACAGAACTTGCCGTAAATGACGATGCAGCAAGCTCAGCTGCCATCACAAACGCAGAGGGTACTTACTCTCTCGTTGCTCCTACAGCAAGAGTTATCAAGAGACTTGTTGACGCAGGTCATATTTCTCAGGATTTTGCTGAAACACACACAGCTTACCTTGCAACTTATAAGTTTGATCCTGCAACAAGTGCAGTGCTCAGCGGTGCACAGTATTTTGCAGAGTGGACTCTTAAGGTTAAGGATTCCGCAACAGGCGAAGGCGATTTCTTCGTTGTTGAAGAAACAATCCAGAACGCAAGCGCAGCAGGTCAGAAGGCTTATATCAACATCCCCCTCAGCTATGAAGGCGGCACAGACGACGATTCAATCTCGCTCTTCGAGGTTAACGTTAACACAAAAGTTGAAAGCCATCCCGTTTCAACAATCAGCAGCATCAACTTTGATGCTAACGGCGGCGAATTTGCAACGGGCGAAACAACCTTCGTTATCGAAGGTGACATCGCTGAAGCAGTTGACGCAGCAACAGTTCCCGAAGTAACTTATGCAGGTTACACCTTCAAGGGTTGGGTTCCTGCAGAACTTGCAAATCCCACAGTTGCAGACGTTGTTGAAATTCCTGCAGAGATTCCCTTCGATGAACTCTATCTCAAGGCTCTCTGGATTAAGGAAGTTACAATCACTATCGATCCTTCAAACGGCGATCCCACTGTTGAAGAAATCGTAACAGCAGGTGATGAGTTTGTTAAGCCTGAAGATCCCACCAAGGAAGGTCATTACCTTGCAGGCTGGGTTGACGGCAACGGCAACTTTATGACTGAGCTTCCCGATGTTTATCCTGCAGAGGATACAACATACTCCGCTGTATTTGAAACATATACCTATCTTGTAGAGTATTACGTTCTCAATTCAGAAACACTTACATTTGACAGAGTTGCAATCAGCAATACTGCTTACGGTGCAGAAATCCTTGCGGTTCCTCCCACCTACACAGCTCCCGAGGGCTATACTCTCAGCGCAGCTTACACAGACGTAACATTTGCAACTGAACTTGCAGCAGGCGCAACAATGCCCGCAGAAAATGTTAAGCTCTATTACAAGGCTGTTGCTAATAAGTATCCCGCAACATTCAATCTCGATGGCGGTAACATTGGCGGCAATACCGCAGACGTTGTTATCGAAACCGTTTACGGCACACAGATCAAGACTCCTGCCGATCCCGTTAAGGAAGGCTATACCTTCGCAGGTTGGACTCCCATGGTTGGCATGATGGATTCTGAAGGCGCTGATTTCATCGCTACTTGGGATGCAATCGAATATACCGTAACTTATATCGTTGACGGTAAAGTTTACGAAGCTTACGATATTCCCTTCGGCGGCGAAATGGAAAGCCCCGCAGCTCCCGTTCTTCCCGGCTATAACTTCATCGGTTGGGATCCTTCGCCCATCCCCGCAACAATGCCTGCTGAAGACCTTGAGTTCACAGCAGTATTTGAAGAGAAGGATATAACAATCACTCTTGACCTTGCAGGCGGCACATATGACGGCAGTGCTGACGATATCGTAATCTCCGGCAAATACGGTGATGATGTTACAGCTCCCGACGAAGCTCTCCTCGCTAAGGACGGCTACGTATTCGGCGGTTGGGAACCTGCTCTTCCTGAAACTCTTCCCACAGAAGATGCTGCCTACACTGCAATCTGGAATCCTGCTGAGGATACAGCATATCAGGTTTGGGTATATCTTGAAGACACAGAAGGCAACTTCCCCGCAGACGATGACCCCAGCGAAGTTCTCAACATGACAGGTAAAACAGATTCACTTGTTAATGTTGCTATCACAACTCCCTACGGTTTTGTTCTCAACGAAACAAAGGGTGACGTTAAGAACGACGTAACAATCACTCCTGACGGCTCAACAGTTTATAAGGTTTACTATGACAGAGTTAAGTACGCAATCACATTTGACGGCAACGGCGGCACAATCGCAGGCGAGCCTTCAATCACAAGTGATTACCGTTATCTCGCTTCCGTAACTGCTCCTGCTGATGCTGACCTCGTTAAGAATGGCTACACCTTCGCAGGTTGGGCTCCCGCAGTTGACAGCGAAGCAACAAAGGCTGTAACCTACGTTGCACAGTGGGATGTAAACTCCTATAATGTAAACTATATGATTAAGGGCGAAGACGGCGCAGAAGACGAAGTATTCACAACCGAATCCTTCAACTTTGGCGATGCTCTTACAGTAACAGCCGATAAGCCTGCTAAGACAGGTTACACCTTCGGCGGTTGGGTAAATGCTGCAGGCGCAACTTATAAGTTCCCCGCAACAATGCCCGCAAATGATATCACAGTTTATGCTAAGTTCACAGCTAACAACTACGAAGCTAAGTTCTTCGAAGAAGCTGATTCAACAGCTCCCTTCGACATCACAAACGCTGATTTCGATATGGGTATCGAACTTCCCGCATCAGAACCCACCAAGGAAGGCTATGAATTCGCAGGTTGGGCAGATGCAGAAGGCAATGCTCCCGCAATAATGGACGCAGAAGGCAAAGACTTCTACGCAGTTTGGGAAGCAGCAGAGCAGGAAGTTCCCGTTGAGTATTACTATATGGATACAGACGGAACATATCCCACAGCAGCTGATGATATCGCTTACGTTACATTCAAGACAGACGAAACAGCAACTGTAGTTCCTGCTGACGTAGCTAACTACACAGTTGATGCTGAAAAGTCAGTTCTTGAAGCAGTTGTAGCAGCCGACGGTTCAACCGTTCTCAAGGTTTACTACAAGCTTAACGAAACAAAGCTTACTATCGAAGTTGACGGCAAAGAAACAGTTATCGAAGGTCTTGTTGGTTCAGAAGTTCCTGCAGACCAGATTCCCGATACTGAAAAAGACGGTTACACCTTCAACGGTTGGGTTGATGAAAACGGCGATCCCGTTGACGTTCCCACAACAATGCCCGCAGAAGACGTAACAATCAAGGCTGATTACAGCGTAAACAGCTACAACGTAACTTACTTCGACGGCACTAACGTTTACTACGGTCCCACAGCTACTGAATACGGCACAGCTATTGCTGAACCTTCAGTTCCCACCAAGGTTGGCTACGCTTTCGCAGGCTGGCTTGATGATGCAGGCAAGAAGCCCAGCGATTACGGCGTAATGCCTTCAACAGACCTTGAGTTCTATGCTCAGTGGACTGCAAACGCAAACATCGGTTATGTTTTAGAAGTATACGAAATGAATACTGACGGAACATATTCCGCAACTCCCACAACAACCTACGAATTCAACGACGGTGTTGTTGGCGACGAAAGAACAGTTACACCTTCCGTTCCCACAGGCTTCACTCTTGACGTTGAGTCAGACGTAACGGCTGAAAAGAGCGTTCTCACAGGTGAAATCCCCGCAACAGGTACTCTTGTTCTTAAAGCATACTACACAAGAGATCAGTATACTCTCTATATTGATGTTGACGGCGTAGTTGAAGAAGAAGTTTACTATTATCAGCAGGCAATCGCCGACAGAGCTGATCCCGTTAAGAAGGGTTACAGCTTCACAGGTTGGGAACCTGCAATGCCCGTAATAATGCCCGCTAACGACGTAACTGTTGTTGCTCAGTTCACAAAGAACGCATACACAGCAACATTCAACGCAGGCGAAGGCGCATTTGTAACAGGCGAAAAGACAGAATCCGTTGACGTTCCTTATGCAGAAGCAATCACAGCTCCCGCAGTTAACCCCGAAAGAGACGGTTATAAGTTCCTCGGCTGGTCAACAGACGGCGAAACCGTGATTGATAACCTTGGCAAGATGGACGATAAGGGCAAGGAATTCATCGCTGTATGGGCTAAGGCAGAAGTTACAGTAACATTCTATAACTACCTGCCCTCAGAAAAGGGCCCCGCAGTTCCCGAAGGCCAGGCAACTTACGTTTATGACCAGAAGACTTATGCATTCGGCGCAGAAATCGCATTCCCCGCTGATCCCGTAATCGCAGGCCACGAAGATAACTATGTATTCACAGGTTGGGTAGATGCTGACGGCAACGCAGTTGAAGCAGGCATCACAGCTCCCGCAGAAAACCTTGATATCTATGCAAGATATGAAAGAGTTAAGGTTATGCTCATTCCCAAGAATGCTGATGCTACAACAGTTATCGACAGAGCAGGTCTCACAGTTGATGATTACACAGCAGAGAGCGAATGGTATGTATACGGTCTTGAAGAAATTCTTTCCTTGAACATTCTTCTCAGAGATTATATTGATGTTCAGGGTGACGGCCGCATCGTAGTTACAAAGATTAAGGATAACAGTAAGTATTACGGTACAGGTTCAATCATCGATGTTTACGATAACGTAACAGGCGAGCTTGTTGAAAGCTTCAGAATCATCATCTTCGGCGATATCGACGGCGACTCCTATACAAACGGCGTTGACCTTTCAATCATCTCTGAAGAAGATCTCGGTCTCACAGGCTGGTCAATCGAAGGTATTGATGAATACTGCGCTTACAAGGTTAAGGCTGCAGATCTCCGTCCCGACAGCGTAATCAACGGTCAGGATAAGGCTCTCCTTAACAGACACGTTCTCAGCCTTGGTGAAATCAACCAGGTAACAGGTCTTGTTGAGCTTTAATCTTTAAATGCTTCGATAAATACTAATTTAAAAAAGGGCTCCCGACCTCGGTCGGGGGCTTTTGCTTTGCCTCACAAAGCGAAGAACAAAAGAAACAATTCCGAATTGTTTCTTTTTAAACGCAATCAGCGATTTGACGTATACTCATACGCCTTGCATCGCAAATTGCGTTTTCTTCATCTTTGTGAGACAAAGCAAACAGACTATAAGTGTAGGTTCAAAGTTGTTTTCTCGCTTGACATACAGTTATATGCCTGCGCTCAAAGAAAGCAACCGCCTAACCGAAAATTAAAAGGCTTGCAGGGAATACTCCTTGCAAGCCTTAAATATTTGGGTTATTTAGTTTTTAAGCATAGCATCCTTATATTTATTGAAAAGCTTTCTTGCTTCGTCAACTGTATCCGCCTCAGCAGGAGGTTCGGGATTAGCGGTTGAAAGCCATTTCTTTTCAAACTCGGCATATCTTTTATAGAAATCACTGCCTGTATAAAGGTTTCTTTCGCAATGCTGTTTTTTGGTTGTTGTAGAGAAAAGTCTTCTCTTGGGGAATTCATATGCAAGACGTTCAAAGAAACTCTGCCAACGTTTTGCGTAATAAGTTTTGATAAGTCCGCCCCATTCCTTCCAGGCGTAATCATAGTTTACGCTCTTAACGAACGGACCCCATACTGTAATCTGGGTGAGCAGATTGAGCTCAAAATTTTCCTTATCCTTTTCTGTTAACGCAAGCTCACCGGCTTCTTTGAGATGCTCGTGGAGAGTGAGTTCGGGTCTTGTTTGCAAAAGGTCGTCAAGTTCTTCGCAAAGCTTAAGGAAAGCGTTTGATGAGCGCTCAAAAATGTTAACGTCTTTATTGTTATATCCGTACATAACGTTATCGTAAAGCGTACTTGCATAGTTGCTGACAACCTGTCGAACGAGGTCGCAAGCATCAAAAGCGTAACCGTCGGTGGTTGCGTTTTCTGCGCTGAGAAGAAGTTCAACCGCTTTCACAAGAGTTTTGTTATCGTATCGAAGCTCTCTGAAATCGTTCGGTGCGGTATGGCGAAGGTCAGTTGCAGGTCTTGCGCAGATAACCGAGCCGGTTTCTCTGCCTGTGCAGTTTTCGCTGTAGCAACTTTCGGAGAGAAGAAGCATTGCATCGGCAAGACATTTTTCTCTGCTGCCGTAACGGCGGTATGCATAGCTGCGAAGCCATTCTTCAAGGTTAACGGCTTTATCTTCGGTAAGCATTTGGAATGCAAGGTCAAAATAGAGAGGATTCTGCAAAATACCTTCCATAAACAGACCTGTGCCAACGCAGTTTTCGCTACCCTCGGTGAGATATCTGTTATCGGCGAGAGCTTTGATGCTGCCGTGAAGAGTGTTTCTGTCACCGAAATTCTGGAGAGTGCCGAGAATATAATTATAGCCCCAGAAATTATCCGTCTGTTTGCTTTTTGTGCCGTCAAGGTCAAGAATAAGAAGCTTATCCTTGGGCACAGCCTTAACTATCTGCTCGCGGATTGACCAGCCTTGCATAACCCAAACGGCGTCTTTATCAAATTCCTGATACATTGCGTTGATTTCGTAGCCAACCTTGAAAAGATAATCCTTGGTTTTGATTGTGGGCTCATTTTCGTGGAAGGGGTCGCAGGCATAATAATGATATGCGCCAAAAAGCTGACGCTGTTTTTCAAGCAGAGCTTTACCGAATTTTTTGAAAAGAGGGTCAGTCGGGTCAATCTGATAAGTGAAGGGGAAGTTGCACCATGAGGGGATAAAGCGGAGTCTTGCTTTTTTGAAAAGTTTTCTGATGCTCTGCGGAACGGTGCCTGTGTAACCCTGCTGAATGGGCGTCATGCCAAGTTCAACTTCACGCTCAATAATCTTTTTGCCAAGCTCAACACGGCTTTCGATATACTGAACGTCAGTAAGGCTGAAATAACCCGTGATGTTTGTCATAAGCTGCCACGGCCAGAAGCCGGGACCGGAAAGAAACTGCATTGCGCCCGTTTCGCTGTATGTGAAATCACGCAGAGTGTAATACCAAACTGCCTCTGTGCCAACAACGCTCAAGGGCATATTGATGCCGTTCATTGCCATAAAGTCAATTTCTTTTTCCCATTTATCCCATTTCCAGAAAGCAAAGGAATAGCCGAAGGTGCAATAGTTAAGATACGCTCTCTTTTTCTGGGGGATAACCTTCCGGAGCTTACCTTCAAAAAGCGGTGCGGAAGAAACGTTGATTTCTCTGTTGCCGCAATGCGAAAGGTTAACTCCGCAGTAAGTTTTGAGGTATTCATAATATCCCATTGCCTGGCTGATTTTGCAGTCGCCGCAGATAACAATTTTATCGTTTTCACAAAAAACATCAAAGGTGTTTTTGCCGTCAACGGGGTCAATTGTTCTCAGTTCAAAAATGTCTGCGATTTCGGGAGTATTTCTAAGTATCAGATTTTTCAAAATCATCGCTCCTGTTTGTAGCATAATCAATTTATTATACAATATTTTTAATAATAAGGCAAGGTTTTTGAAAAATTAACAATTGTTTAATCAAATAAAAACCGATTGGTGTAAAATAATAATCAAAAAAACACCAAAAAGTCAAAATAATGCTTTACACTTGACGATAAATAAAGTAAAATATACTATGTACAATTATAAACTGCGAAAGTATATTCAGTTGTGCGATTAATATTTTAAAGGCGGTGTTTTTTATGCAACCTGTTTATAAACGCATTCTTCTCAAGCTCAGCGGCGAAGTGCTTGCAGGCGAGCAGGGTCACGGTTTTGACTTTGATACAATCAACACAATTTGCTCTGCCGTTAAAAAAGTTTCTGACCTTGGTGTTGAAATCGGCCTTGTTGTTGGCGGCGGCAATTTCTGGCGCGGACGCTCAGGCGGTTCAATGGAAAGAACCCGTGCAGACAGCATCGGTATGCTTGCAACGATGATGAATTCTCTTGCTCTTTCCGAAGCTCTTGAGCAGCAGGGTCTTGAGGTAAGCGTTCAGAGCGCAATCGATATGCCCAAAATTGCCGAAACCTTTGTTCGCAACAATGCGGTTCGTCATCTTGAAAAGGGCAGAGTTGTTATTTTTGGCGGCGGAACGGGCAATCCGTTCTTCTCAACTGATACCTGCGCAGCTCTCAGAGCAGCAGAAATCAATGCAGACGTTATTCTTAAAGCAACAAACGTTGACGGCGTTTTTGATAAGGACCCCAACAAGTTTGCAGATGCGGTCAAGTATGACGTTGTTACTCACACAGAGGTTCTTGAAAAGAATCTTAAGGTTATGGACTCAACGGCAGCATCGCTTTGCCGTGACAATAATATATCAATTCTTGTGTTTAACCTTGAAGACCCTGAAAACATTGTAAGGGCAATTCTTGGCGAAAACATCGGCACAATAGTTAAGGAGGGCTAAACCTATGCAAACAGTATTCAAAACAACAGAAGAAAAAATGAGCAAAACCGTTAGCGTTCTCAATGCAGAATATGCAGCAATCAGAGCAGGCAGAGCCAATGCCTCAGTTCTTGATAAAATCAAGGTTGACTATTACGGAACTCCCACACCCATCAACCAGATGGCGGCAGTTTCGGTTGCAGAAGCAAGAATTCTCACAATTCAGCCTTGGGATACATCAACTCTTCACCCCATTGAAAAGGCAATTATGGCTTCCGATATCGGCATCAATCCTCAGAACGACGGCAGAATCATCCGCCTTGTTTTCCCTCAGCTCACAGAGGAACGCCGCCGCGACCTTTGCAAGGACGTTAAGAACATGGCTGAAGAATCAAGAATCGCAATCCGTTCAATCAGACGCGACAGCATCGATAAGGTTAAGAAGATGGAAAAGGCATCTGAAATCACAGAGGACGATCTGAAGATTGCTGAAAAGAAGATTCAGGATTTCACAGATAAGTATATCAAAGAAATCGATAAGGCTGCTGAAGCAAAAGAAAAGGATATCATGGAAATCTGATTATCCCGATAATTTATCCTGCGGCAGGGGAAACTCTGCCGCAGGCATCAATATAAAGCGAGGTGCACAAAATGACAAAAGAAATGCGAGAAAAGCTTATTCTTCCGCGCCATATCGGTATCATTATGGACGGCAACGGCAGATGGGCAAAGCAGAGAGGTCTGGAGAGAAGCGAAGGCCACAAGGCTGGTGCAAACACCTTCCGCCGCATCTGTGATTACGGCGCAGAGATTGGCATTGAGTGCATGACTTTTTATGCCTTTTCAACCGAAAACTGGAAAAGACCGGTCAAAGAGGTTGAGGCAATAATGAACCTTTTCAGAGATTATCTGAACGAGGCTCAAGACAGAGAAGAAGAAAACGAACAGAAAGGTCTTCGCATCCGCTACGTTGGTGAGCGCGAAGGTCTTGCAGATGATATTATTGCGCTGATTAACACTCTTGAAGAGGGTTCGGCGGATAAAAAAACAACTGTTAACATTGCCGTCAATTACGGCGGCAGAAACGAAATTCTGCATTCAGTCAAAAAAATCGCCGCGCAGGTTGAAGCCGGCGAGCTTAAAGCAGAAGATATTGAGTTGAAAAATATAGAGGATAATCTTTTCACCGCAGGTCAGCCTGATCCCGACCTTATAATCAGACCCAGCGGCGAATATCGTCTTTCAAATTTCCTTATCTGGCAGGCGGCATATTCCGAATTCTGGTTTTCGGATATTCTTTGGCCCGATTTCACAGAGGACGACCTTGATAAGGCAATTATAGATTACTGCAAACGTAACAGACGCTTCGGAGGCGTTTGATGCGTCGCAAATTTTCAGGAACCGAGTGTGATTTTTAATGAAAAAAAGAATAATAACGGGTGTGTTGGCGGCTCTTTTTGCCATTTCGCTCCTTGTTGTCATAGGCTTCGGATACACAAAATATCTCAGCTTTGCGATATCTGTTTTTTCGGTAATAGCCGCCTATGAGATTTTGCGCGTTTCGCAATGCAAAAACAAGGTGCTCACGGGTGTTTCCTGCGCGGTTGCGGCTTTTGTGCCGATTTATTCCGCGTTCAATCTCGGCAGTTTTATACCCGTTTCAACAGGTGTGTTGATTACTGTGCTTATCATCGGAATGTTGCTGATAATGCTCAGAATGTATGATAAAACGCGCTTTGAACACGTTGCGCTTGCTCTGTTCGGCTCGCTTGCAATTCCTTCGTCAATTATGACAACCTATAAGGTGGATTTGCTTTGCTCTGAATATCCCGAACTTTTTCAGCGTTCGCAGATAGTATTTATAATTCTTTGCACAATGTATGCGGCTTGGTTTTGCGATACCTGCGCATATTTTGTTGGCAGAAAGTTCGGCAAACGCAAACTTGCTCCCAGAATCAGCCCCAAAAAATCGGTTGAAGGCGCAATCGGCGGCGTAGCAGGCGTTGTTATTCTTTCGGTTATTACGTATATTATTTGCGATATTTTCTATTTCACCAACGACACAATCAAAATTTGGATGGTTATTCCTGCCGTTGCGCTTCTTTGCGTAATCGGTATGTGCGGCGACCTTTCAGCTTCTGTTATCAAGCGTAACTTTGGCGAAAAGGATTTCGGCAATCTTTTCCCCGGTCACGGCGGAGTGTTGGACAGAATTGACAGTTTTCTCTTCACGATGCCTGCCGCATACGTTATGCTTTCCGTGATTCTCGCATTCATCAGATAATAAAGGGTGACTTAAATGATAAAATCTCTTGCCGTTTTAGGTTCAACAGGCTCTATCGGTGTTCAGGCGCTTGAAGTTGCAAGGCTTCATAACCTTAAAATCGAAGCCCTCACCGCAGGCAGCCGCGTTGATATCATTGAAAATCAGATAAGAGAATTTTCTCCCGCTGTTGCGGCTCTTGCAGACGAAAAAGCGGCGGCGGATTTAAAAATAAGAGTTGCCGATACATCAACAAAGATACTGTCGGGTGCAGAAGGTGTTAAGGAATGCGCTTCTTGCGGTGCGGAAAGCGTGCTCAACAGCATTGTTGGCATTGCAGGTCTTGCACCTACCGTTGCGGCTATTGAGGCAGGCAGCGACATTGCCCTCGCAAATAAAGAAACGCTTGTTGCAGGCGGCAAATTCGTTATGGGTCTTGCCAAAGAAAAGGGAGTTAATATCTATCCCGTAGACAGCGAGCATTCTGCGATTTTCCAGTCGCTTCAGGGCTGTGCGTCAAAAAAGCAGATTAAGCGTCTGATTTTAACTGCTTCGGGCGGTCCGTTTTTCGGCAAAACAAAAAAAGACCTTGAGGGCGTAACCCTTGAGCAGGCGCTCAACCATCCGAATTGGAGTATGGGTGCAAAAATAACCATCGACTCCGCTACAATGATGAACAAAGGACTTGAACTTATTGAAGCGGCTTGGCTTTTTGATATGGAAGCAAAGGATATCGATATTGTTGTTCACCGTCAGAGCGTTGTTCATTCCCTTGTGGAGTATGTTGATAATTCCGTCATCGCTCAGCTCGGTGTGCCTGATATGCGCATTCCTATTCAATATGCTCTTACTTATCCCGACAGGTTCGAGAGTCCTGTAAGACAGCTTGATTTAACCGAGTTTGCAACACTTACTTTTGAAAAACCTGATTATGAAACCTTCGCCTGCATAAACTTATGCAGAAGAGCAATCGAAAAAGGCGGAGTTTATCCTGCGGCGGTAAATGCCGCAAACGAAAAGGCAAACGAGCTTTTCCGTCAGGGTAAAATCAGATTTCTTGATATTGCTGATGCGGTTGCCAACGCTCTTGAAAAAGCTCCGCATAACGATGATTACAGCCTTGCCGACGTTTTTGAAACTGACAGGCTTATCAGAACCCAAACAGAAAGGTTATTTATATGAGTGCAATTTCTCTTGTTTCCGCGGCGGCGGTCTGGGGAAAGGTTTGGCCTATTCTTCTTGCCATTCTTTTCTTCGGTCTTATAATAGTATTTCACGAGCTTGGCCATTTTGTTTTTGCCAAGCTTTTCAAAGTGCAGGTCAATGAATTCTCAATCGGTATGGGTCCTGCTCTTTTTAAAAAGAAAAAGGGTGAAACGCAGTATTCCTTGCGTCTTTTTCCTCTTGGCGGTTACGTCAGCATGGAGGGTGAGGATGATGAGAGCGAAAACGAGCGCGCCTTCTGCAACGCAAAGGCGTGGAAACGCTTTATCATCATTGCCGCAGGCGGTGTTATCAACCTTATAATGGGTGTTATTCTTGTTGCGGTTATGTTCGCCGTGCGTGATGATTATATCGGCACAACGGAGATTGTGAATTTTTACGAAACGTCCGTTACCTCAGAGCAAGGCTTGCAGGAAGGTGACGTTATCAAAAAAATTAACGGCAAGGCAGTTTTCAGTGAGTTTGACCTTGGCTTTTTGCTTGCGAGAGATAAAGACGGCGTTATCGATTACGTTGTTGAAAGAAACGGCGAAAAGGTTGAGGTTAATGCGGTTGCCTTTGAAAAAACCGAAAGCGGCTCACTGATTCTCGATTTCAGTATTCTGGGTCTTGAAAAAACACCTTGGAACGTTATTAAAAGTGCCGCGCCTGCCTCGATTTCTATTGGCAGAATAGTCTGGCTCAGTTTGTTTGACCTTATAACAGGTCAATACGGTCTGAGCGATTTAAGCGGACCCATCGGAACAGTCGGTGTTATTGCCGATACAGCTCAGGCGGCGGTTGTGCAGACGGATTATTCATCGCTTTTCCTGATGCTGGCGCTTATCGCAATTAACATCGGTCTTTTCAATCTTCTTCCTCTGCCTGCGCTTGACGGCGGCAGACTTTTCTTCCTGTTTATCGAGATGATATTCAGAAAGCCCGTTCCCAGAAAATATGAGGGATGGATTCACGCGGTAGGTCTTGCTCTCTTGCTTTTGCTGATGGTTGTTATTTCATTCAGCGATATATTGAAACTTATAAGGTAACCATTGATTAAATCTTAGCTACAATTTTCAGCGGTTACAAAAGAGGATAGTGATACAAATGCAATTCCGTAACAGCAGAAAGGTTAAAATCGGTAATATTTATATTGGCGGCGGCGAAAAAATTGCCGTTCAGTCAATGCTCAATAAGCCTGCTTCGGATATTGAAGGAAGCGTGGCTCAGGCAGTTGCGCTTGAAAAGGCAGGGTGCGAAATCATCCGCGCCGCTGTGCCCGATATGGCGGCGGTGAAGCTTATTGAAAAGCTTAAAGAAAACCTTAACGTACCTGTTGTTGCGGATATTCATTTTGATTACAGACTTGCTCTTGCAAGCATCGATGCAGGGGTTGATAAAATCCGTATCAATCCCGGCAACATCGGCAGCTTTGACAGAGTCAAGGCGGTTGCCGATGCCTGTGCAAACAGGGGAGTGCCTATCAGAATCGGCGTTAATGCAGGTTCTCTTGAAAAAGAGCTTCTTGCCGAATACGGCTCACCCTGTGCCGAAGCTCTTGTTAAAAGCGCGCTCAAGCACGTTGAACTTCTTGAAAGATGCGATTTCGGCGATACCGTAATTTCAATCAAATCTTCAACCGTTAATACAATGGTTGAAGCTTATGAGCTTATGGCGCAGAAATGCGATTATCCCTTGCATCTCGGTGTTACAGAAGCAGGCACGCATAATATGGCGCTTATAAAATCATCAATCGGTATCGGTTCGCTTCTTCTCAAAGGAATAGGTGACACAATCAGAGTTTCGATGACCGATGACCCCATAAAAGAGGTCAAGGCGGCAAACGATATTCTGCAGGCTATCGGCTTAAAGACCGATTACCCCGATATTGTTGCCTGCCCAACCTGCGGCAGAACAAAAATCGACCTTATTGCTCTTGCAAATGAGGTTGAAGAACGTCTTGCCGGTTGCAAAAAGCATATCAAGGTTGCCGTTATGGGTTGTGCAGTTAACGGCCCCGGTGAAGCGAGAGAAGCTGATATCGGCATCGCAGGCGGCGACGGTTGCGCGCTTATATTCAGAAAAGGTGAAACAATCTGCAAGGTACCTGAGAGTGAAGCCGTTGACAGGCTTATGGCAGAAATCGAAAAATTATAATACATATCAACCGCTTTAAGCGGTTGATTTTTTCCAACGGAGAAACATAATGCAAGAAAAAGGACTTTTATATTTCATAGGTGAATTTTTAAATGCAGGGCTGCGCGAGGAATTATCGCACGGCGAGGTTACGCATATCACCTTTGACGATGATACAATGCAACTTTTCATAACGGCAAAGTTTGACCGTTATGTTGACGATAAAATTATTCTTTTAGCCAAAAATGAAGTTAAGAATGCTCTGGGAATCAACAAAGTTAATCTCACGGGTATTTTTCCGCCGTCTGCGTTTACCGATGCTTGCGCACCTCTTCTTCTGCGCGTTCTGAAAGAAAACGTTGCTGCGGCAAACGGTTTTGTTGAAAGAGCAAAGATGAGCTTTGACGGCGAAAACATAAAGTTTGAAATTTTTGACGGCGAAGATATACTCAACGAAGCAGGTGCGCCTGATTTTCTTGAAAAATATATCCGCGACTGTTTCGGTATGAGGGTTAAGGTCAGTTTTAAAGGACAGGCTAATATCAGTATCGATTCTCCCGAATACGTTAAGATGCAGGCTGAAAGCGTTAAGATTGAGATGCCTAAACCTGAGGCAAAAGAGCCGAAAAAGCCAAAGAGAGAATATGATGACCTGCCGATTTCGCTCACGAATGCAAAGGCAATTTACGGCAACCAGATAAAGTCAAAGCCCGTGCCGCTTAAAGGTATCAGCATTGAAGACGGTAACGTTACCGTTTGGGGTAATATTTTCGGGCTTGATATCCGCGACACAAAAGACGGAAAACGCAAAATCATCAAATTCAACATTACCGATAAAACCAATTCTTTCACCGTCAAGGTGTTTGAACTTGCGGTTAACTGCGAACAGCTTGTTAAATATATTACGAACGGCATAACCGTTATGATAAGAGGTCACGTTGAATACGATGACTACATAAAGGATTACTGCATCAAGGCAAACTCGATTATGCTTATTGAAGAAATGCCCGTTAAAGATAGCGCGGAGAATAAGCGCGTTGAGTTGCATATGCATACCAATATGTCGGCAATGGACGGCCTTTCAAGCGCTTCCGCACTTATTAAAAGGGCGGCAAAATGGGGTCACAAGGCTGTTGCCGTTACAGACCACGGCATTGTGCAGGCGTTCCCCGAAGCTGCGGCAGCGGCAAAGAAAAACGGCATAAAGGTTATCTACGGTATGGAAGCCTATTACGTTGACGATTCCGTGCAGGCTGTTACGGGTGACAGTAATATGCCGTTGAGTGGCACGTTTATTATTTTTGATACCGAAACAACCGGTCTGCGCACAGGCTTTGACCGCCTGACGGAAATCGGTGCAGTTAAAATTGTTGACGGTGCCGAAAAGGCAAGATTCCAGACTTTTGTAAACCCTGAAAGACCCATTCCTCAAAAGATAGTTGAACTCACGGGCATTGATGACCGTATGGTTGCACGTGCGCCCAAGGAAGCCGAAGCGATCCGCAATTTCTTTGAGTTCTGCGGTGACGGTGTTCTTGTTGCTCATAACGCAACCTTTGATACGGATATCCTTAAATCCGCCTGTGAGAGAAACAAAATCGAATATAATTTTACTCATATCGACACGCTCATTCTGGCACAGAGCCTTGTAACGGGCGTTAAGAACTATAAGCTGGACAGCCTCACAAACTTCTTCAAGCTCCCCAAATTTGACCATCACAGAGCAGATGAGGATGCAGGTGCGCTTGCAGGCATTTTTGCAAAGCTGATGGAACTTATCAAAGAAAAGGGTATTGAAAACGTGAGCGAAATCAACGCTCAGATTAAGCCCGATGCAAGAAGATTGCCGACTCATCATATGATTATCCTTGCAAAAAACAAGGTGGGCTTAAAGCATCTTTATCAGCTTATCACCAAATCAAACCTTGAATATTTCTATCGTCATCCCAGAGTGCCAAAGAGCGAACTGCTTGCGCACAGAGAGGGTCTTATTGTCGGCAGTGCGTGCGAAGCAGGTCAGCTTTATCAGGCAATTTATTCGGGCAAGCCCAAGGCAAAGCTGCTTGAATTTGCCGACGTTTGCGATTATCTTGAAATTCAGCCGAACGGCAATAACGCATTTATGCTCCGCAACGGAATGGTTGAATCTGAAGAAGAGCTTAACGAGATTAACAGGCAGATAATTCATCTTGCAGATGAGCTTGGTAAACCTGTTGTTGCAACGGGCGACGTGCATTTTCTTGATGAAAGCGATTCGGTTTTCAGAGAGATTCTTATGGCAGGTCAGGGCTTCAGCGACGCTTCGGAGCAGGCACCGCTTTACCTGAAAACAACCGACCAAATGCTTAGCGAATTTGCTTATCTCGGCGAAGATACGGCATATGAGGTTGTTGTTGAAAACCCGAATAAAATTGCTGATATGTGTGAAGAAATCAAGCCTATTCCCGACGGCACGTATCCGCCCAAAATTGAGGGTTCCGATGAAGAACTCCGCCGCATCTGCTATGACAGAATGCAGGAATATTACGGCAATCCTTTACCCGAATATATCAAAGAAAGACTTGATAAGGAGCTTGAATCCATTATCAAAAACGGTTTCGCCGTTCTTTATATCATCGCCCAGAAGCTTGTTTGGAACTCAATGGATAACGGCTATTACGTTGACTCCAGAGGCTCGGTTGGTTCATCGTTTGTTGCGTTTGCGGCAGGTATTTCGGAGGTTAACCCTCTTGTACCTCATTATATTTGTGAAAAGTGCAAGCACAGCGAATTCTTCTATAAGGGTGAATACGGCTCAGGCTATGATATGCCGCCCAAAAATTGTCCCGTTTGCGGTGAAGATATGCACCGTGACGGTCACGATATTCCGTTTGAAACTTTCCTTGGTTTCTACGGCGATAAACAGCCCGATATCGACCTTAACTTCTCGGGCGAATATCAGTTCTATGCCCACCGTTATACCGAAGAACTCTTCGGCAAGAGCCACGTTTTCAAAGCCGGCACAATCGGTACCCTTGCCGATAAAACGGCTTACGGCTTTGTTAAAAAGTGGATGGAAGAAAAAGGTATTTCTCTCTCAAAAGCAGAGGAGGAAAGACTTGTTCAGGGCTGTGTAGGCGTTAAAAGAACAACGGGTCAGCACCCCGGCGGTATGGTTGTTGTGCCTGCCGATATGGACGCGGAAGATTTCACTCCCATTCAGCATCCTGCCGATGACGCCGATTCAATTCACAGAACAACTCACTTCGATTTCCATTCGCTCCACGATACAATTCTCAAGCTCGATAACCTCGGTCACGATGTTCCCACGCTCTATAAACATCTCGAGGATATGACGGGCACCAACGTTATGAAAATCGATATCTGCGACCCGAAGCTTTATGAGCTTCTCACAAGTCCGGAACCTCTCGGACTTACTCCCGAGGATATCGATTGCGAAACAGGCACACTCTCGCTTCCGGAGCTCGGCACACCCTTTGTGCGCCAGATGCTTATTGAAGCTCAGCCCAAGAATTTCTCCGATATGCTTCAGATTTCGGGTCTTTCGCACGGTACCGACGTTTGGATAGGCAACGCTCAGGAGCTTATCAAAAACGGTACCTGCACCATTTCCGAAGTTATCGGTACGCGTGATAATATTATGGTTTACCTTATCAACAAGGGCGTTGAAAAGGGTATGGCGTTCAAGATTATGGAAATCGTGCGTAAGGGCAAGGCAACCTCGCTTCTGACCGATGAGCACAAGCAGGCAATGCTCGATAACGGCGTTCCGCAGTGGTATCTTGATTCGTGCATGAAAATCAAATATATGTTCCCCAAGGCACACGCCGCCGCTTACGTAAGCGCCGCAATGCGCCTTGCGTGGTATAAGCTCTACAGACCTGTTGAGTATTACGCAACTTTTATGACCGTTCGCGGTGAAGATATTGATACCGTTGCTGTTCTCGGCGGCAGAAAAGCCGTTAAGGCAAAAATGGACGAGCTCAAGCAAAAAATGCAGATGAAAACCGCAACCGCCAAGGAAGAAGGCACGTTCACTTCTCTGCAGGTTATCAACGAAATGATGGCAAGAGGAGTTGAACTTCTGCCGATTGATATTTATAAATCAACGGCTAACCGCTATGTTGTTGAAGACGGCAAGATAAGACTTCCGTTTTCCGCAATTGCAGGTTGCGGCGGTGCCGCGGCGCAGAGCCTTGAGGATTGCCGCAATGATGGCGGCGGCGAATTCCTCTCCATTGAGGATTTGCAGCTTCGTTCAGGCGTTTCAAAGTCAATCATTGCAGCTCTTGAAGAGGGCGGAGCGCTCGATTCACTTCCAAAATCAACTCAGTTGAGTTTCTTTTAACGGAGCATAAACACTTGATGCTATGAGGAGATTTTATGAATAAAAAAATCAAACTGCATCAGAGACAATGGTATAAGCTCGATAATGCCGCAAAAATTTTTCCCGGGCAGAACACCTCGTCTTATTCCAACGTTTTCAGACTTTCCGCAACTCTTAAGGAAAAGGTAGACCCTGTGCTTCTCGAAAAAGCGCTTGAAGCGGTTATGCCGCGTTTTCCTTCTTTTGACGTAAGAATGCGAAACGGAGTTTTCTGGCACTATCTTGAAAAGAATCCAAACTCCGTGCCGCCCGTTATGCCCGATTCGGCTAACCCTTGCATCAGAATAAAATGGAAAGAAAACAAGGGCTATCTTATCAGAGTTTTCTATTATGAAAAACGCGTTTCCGTTGAGTTTTATCACGTTATAACCGACGGCTTCGGTGCTTCGCGCTTTTTTATGACTTTGCTCGCGGTTTATCTTCGGCTTAAAGGAGCAGATATTCCTTGCGGCGGAATGGTGCTTGACATTAACGAAAGACCTGCAATCAGCGAGCAGGAGGATGCTTACCTCAAGTTTGTCAAATCTAAGGCTAAGGCTAAACGCGTTGAAAAATTTGCTTATCAGGCAAAGGGGAAACGCTTGCCCAAGCATCTCACAACCGTAACAACGGGCTATATGCCCGTTGACGTTATCAAGACGAAGGCAAAGGAGCAGGGAGTTACCATAACCGAATATATCGCCGGGTTGCTTGTCTGGGTTATGTATAATCTTCAGAAACAGGAAAGATTTGACCGCCAGAAGAATATCGGTGTTCAGATTCCCGTTAACGTGCGTCAGTTTTTCAAGACGGATACTCTGCGCAATTTTATGCTCTGTTATTCTTTTCAGATTGACCCCAAAATGGGTGAATATACTTTTCCTGAAATTCTTAAACAGTTGTCTCTCTATATTCGTTATATAAATAACGAAAAAACCGTTCAGTCAATGATGAACGGCAATGCGGCGATTGAAAAGAATCCGATTATGCGCATCATTCCCTCGGTTCTCAAAGATTTCGGCATAAATATGCTTTACCGGGTAACGGGAGAAAAAGCAACAAGCTCGCTCATATCCAATCTCGGAGCTATGCAGGCTCCGCCTGAAATGAGCGAACATATTGATAAAATGTCGCTTGTGCTTGCGAGAGGAATGGTCAATGCGGCAAGGTGCGGTGCGGTTTCTTATAACGGAACGCTTGCACTCAGCGTTACAAATATTTATGAAAGCACAAGGGTTCAGCGCGAGATTTTTACAACCCTTGTAAAGCTTGGCATACCTGTTAAAATTGAAAGCAACAGAACAGCAATAATGGGAGGTGAAGGCTGATGTCATACTGTGTTAACTGTGGGATGGAACTTGAAAAAACGTGCAAAGCGTGTCCGCTTTGCGATACACCCGTTATAAATCCGAGAGATAAAAAAACAGAAGAAAAGCCGGCTTATCCCGAGCATCTTTCAATTCCCGATTCCGTTAACAAAAGATATATCTGCTTCATTCTCTCTCTTATAATTTTCATACCAAACATTGTGGTTATAATTCTTAACACAATTTTCTTCAGCAATCCGATCTTGAAATATATAGTCGGTGCTTTTGCTGTTTTCTGGGTATGGTTTTTGTTTCCGCTTCTGTGGAAAAAGCCAATTCCATCTGTGCTTGTTGCCATTGATGCGCTTACTCTGATGGTTTATTTATATCTTTACAGAATAGGCGGCGACGATAACGGTTGGGTTCTTGCAATAGCGATTCCGATTGTGGTTTTTCTTTGGGGCATAGTTAACTTGTTTTTGCTGTGGTTCCGTAAAAAAAGGAGTAAGCCTGCAATCTCAGTTGCCGTGCTCGGCGCGATTAACATTATGACGGTTGTGACCGAGGTTTCGACAAGCATATTCTTTCTCAAAAAGCTCGAACTTGTTGTTTCATTTGTTATGACGGCGTGTTGCGTATCGCTGATGATATTCTTTGCGGTGCTTGCAAAGAGCAGAAGAATGAAAGCCTGGATACAGAGAAAGTTTTTTATATGATAATGACATAAACAGAAAGGATGTTTTTTATGAATAAGAAGTTAGCCGTTGCAGGTATTGCGGCAGGCGTTGCAGCAGGTATCAATGCTGTCAGGGCAGCGAAATATGTTCCCGAAAAGAAGGATTACGGCGAACCTTCACCCGAAAACGTTAATGTTCAGAGAGCACTTGATAATCTCTCAAAGGCTATTTCAATCCCCACAGTCAGCCATCCCGAAAAAGAAAAGATTGATTTTTCACAGTTTGAAAAGTTCCATAAATTCCTTGAAGAAGCATATCCTCTTATTCATAAAACGCTCAAAAAAGAGGTTATTCTTGAAGCAAGCCTTATGTATAAATGGGAAGGCACGAGAAGTGACCTTGACCCTATTGCTCTGCTTGCCCATCAGGACGTTGTTCCCATTTCAGAGGGTACTGAAGGCGACTGGACCAATCCTCCCTTCGGCGGTGTTAACGATGGCGAATTCATCTGGGGCAGAGGTGCTCTGGATATGAAAAACCATCTTATCGCAGTTATGGAAGCTGTTGAAACTCTGCTTGAAGAAGGTTTTCAGCCCGAGAGAGACGTCTATCTTCTTTTCGGTCAGGATGAAGAGGTTGTTGCTTCAGGCAACAGCGGTGCAAAGCATCTTATGCTTGCTCTCAAAGAAAGAGGAGTTCACCTTGACAGTGTTATCGATGAAGGCGGAGCAATAATCCCCGTTAACGTTAAGGGTATTATTAATAATAAAGAGCTTATCGGCGTCGGTATAGCTGAAAAGGGTTATCTTGATATCGAAATCACCGTTAACGCAAAGGGCGGTCATTCATCCCAGCCTCCCGTGCACTCGGCCCTCGGTCAGCTTGCAGAGGTTATCAGAGATATCGAAGGTCACCAGTTCAAGGCAAAACTTATGCCTTTTGCATTTGACCTGTTCTCGAATATCGGCAAAAACTGCACTTATCCTGTCAGACTCATCACTTGCAATCTGCCTTATTTGAAGCCGCTTCTTACTTACGGTATGACCAAAATTCCGTTTACAGCTTGTTTTGTAAGAACAACAACCGCCGTAACAATGGCTCAGGGAAGTCCTGCGGCAAACGTTCTTCCTCAGAAGGCGAGCGTTGTTGTAAACTTCAGACAGATGCCCGGCACAACCGTTCAGGACGTTATCGACCATATCCGCAAGGTTTGCCGTAATAAGAATATAGAAATCAAGGTTCTCAAAGAAAAAGAAGCATCCATTTTCTCGCCAACAGATTCAAGAGCGTTCAAGATTATTGAAGAGCTTTGTGTTCAGGAAAACAAGGATGCAGTTGTTGCTCCTTATCTTGTAATGGGCGGCACGGATGCTTGCAACTATGAGCCTGTTTGCGAAAATATCTTCCGCTATTCGCCGTTCAGAGCGAGCGTTGAGCTTCTCCGTTGCACTCACGCAACAAACGAGAGAGTTCCTGTTTCTGCCGTTGAGCCTGCGGTTGCATTCTTCAAGAGATATGTGAAAAAGGCTTCAGCCGAAAAATAAAAACGAAGGCGTGATTTTATGTTTTCCGTTCTCATTGCTCCCGATAGTTTCAAAGGAACTCTTTCGGCGGCAGAGGTATGTGAAATTATCGGAAACGCTTTTGCTGATGCGATAAAAGACGTTAAAATAACAAAGCTCCCCGTTGCTGATGGCGGCGAGGGGCTTTGCGCCTGTTTTGAAAATTTTGCAAAGGGCAAACGCATTAAGGCGCGGGTTTCAGGCGTTTTCGGTGAAAAAATAACGGCAGAATATTATCTGCTTGAGAATAACACCGCGGTTATAGAAATGGCATCGTGCGCAGGTTTGCCGCTTGCAGGAGAAAATAAAAATCCCGAGAAGGCAACAACTTTCGGTGTAGGTGAGCTTATGCTTCATGCCAAAGAGAATGGGGCAAGAGCGATATTGCTCGGTCTCGGAGGCAGTGCAACCAACGATTGCGGCATCGGTATGGCGTCGGCTCTTGGCTGGCGTTTCCTTGATAAAAACGAAAAAAGCGTTGAGCCTTGCGGCGCATCGCTTTCGGAAACAGTGAAAATAATTCCGCCCGAAAAACCTTTCGGATTACCTGTAACAGCCGCCTGTGACGTTGAAAATCCGCTTTACGGCAAAAACGGAGCAGCATATGTTTTTGCACCGCAGAAAGGTGCAGACGAAGCTATGGTTGTTCGCCTTGATGACGGTTTGAAAAACGTTGCAGAGGTTATTGGAAATTGTACGGGTAAAGCGGTTGCATCAATCAGCGGTGCAGGTGCGGCAGGAGGAATGGGAGCCGGTGCGCTTGCTTTTCTTGATGCAAAACTCAAAAAAGGAATTGACATAATTCTTGATGAATTGGGTTTTGATATTCTCGCGGCAGACTGCGACCTTGTTGTTACAGGTGAGGGCAGGCTCGATTTTCAGTCGGCAGACGGTAAGGTTATCAGCGGCGTTGCAAAACGGGCAAACAAGCTTGGCAAAAAAGTTATTACCGTATGCGGAAGCAGGGGAGACGGCGCAGAAAGAATTCTTGAATGCGGCGTTTCTCAGATGTATTTTGCGATTGAAAAAGAAAAGCCGTTTGCCGATATTTTAAAGACCTGCAAAGCGGATCTCTATAACGCCGCGTTTAAAGCGGCAAAAACATTCACCTTAAGGAGCAGATATTATGAAATCTTTTAAAAGAATAATTGCGTTGCTTGCGGCGGTTTGTATTATGCTCGCTGTAATGCCTGTTTGTTTTGCACAGGAGGAAGAAAAAACTGAAATGAAAGAATATGGCTTTGTTGACTGCGGTGACGCTAAAATCGAATACGGTGTTTACGGCAATCTTGAAGGCGAAGCGCTTCTGCTTCTGCCTCCCAACGGCGGAGATATGCA
>JAFXJO010000092.1 GCA_017532185.1 Clostridia bacterium
AACTTATAATTTCGAATGTACGTCAAGACCGTAAATCTGGTTGAATTCGGTTTCTTCGGTCATAGCGGTACCCGTCATACCCGAAAGCTTTTTATAAAGACGGAAGTAGTTCTGGAAGGTGATTGTTGCAAGAGTCTTGCTCTCGTGCTCAACGCTTACGTTTTCTTTTGCTTCAATCGCCTGATGCAGACCTTCGTTATAGCGTCTGCCGAGCATAATTCTGCCCGTAAATTCATCAACGATGAGAACCTGGTTATCCTTAACAACGTAGTCAACGTCACGCTTCATAACGCCGATTGCCTTGATAGCCTGGTTGATATGGTGCTGGATTGTCATATTCTCGGCATCCATAAGGTTTTCGAGGTTGAAGAAGGATTCAGCCTTTGCAACACCCGCTTTTGTGAGGGTTGCGGTTTTTGCCTTTTCGTCAACAACGTAATCGCAATCGTCACCAACAAGGTCTTCAACGTTTTCTTTTGAGTTGACTTCCTTGATTTTTACGCACTTAAGAGAAGAAGCAAAACGGTTTGCCATTTTGTAAAGGTCGGTTGATTTTTCGCCTCTGCCTGAAATGATAAGGGGAGTTCTGGCTTCATCGATAAGGATTGAGTCAACTTCGTCAACAACCGCAAAGCTATGGCCTCTCTGCACCTTGTGTTCCTTATAAACAACCATATTATCACGCAGATAGTCGAAGCCCATTTCATTGTTTGTGCCGTAAGTGATATCCGCGGCATAGGCTTCTTTGCGCTCGGGATTTTCTTTTTCGTGAATGATAAGACCTACGGTAAGACCCATAAAGCGGTACACCTTGCCCATCCATTCGCTGTCTCGGCGTGCAAGATAATCGTTGACGGTAACAATGTGAACGCCTTCGCCCGAAAGAGCATTAAGATATGCAGGCAGGGTTGCCACAAGGGTTTTACCTTCACCTGTTCTCATTTCGGCAATTCTGCCTTGGTGCAGAATGATACCGCCGATAATCTGAACAGGGAAATGCTTCAGACCGATAACTCGCCACGATGCCTCGCGGCAAGCGGCAAATGCCTCGGGAAGAATATCGTCAAGCGTTTCGCCGTTTGCAAGACGTTCTTTGAATTCGGGTGTTTTTGCCTGAAGCTGTTCATCTGTCAGCTTGGCAAACTCCTCTTCAAGTTCAAGAACCTTGTTGCAAAGCGGTTTGATGCGCTTTATTTCTTTTGTTGAGTAGTCACCGAAAATCTTGGTTAAAAAACCCATTTTAATCACCTCATAGGTTAAGTATTATATTTTAAAATCAGAATTATTTTACTTTTTCAGTTGTAATATTCGATTTTATATGCTAAAATTCAATCGGAAATTAATAAAAGGAGCGATATTATGCCTAAAAGAAAAGATTTCATCACCTGGGACGAATATTTTATGGGTATTGCAATGCTCTCCGCACGCCGCAGCAAAGACCCCAACACACAGGTCGGCGCCTGCATCGTCAACAACAACAATAAGATTATGTCTGTCGGTTATAACGGCTTCCCGAGAGGCTGCAGCGATGATTGCTTCCCCTGGGAAAGAAGCGGCGACGAATATGAAACAAAATATCCTTACGTCTGCCACGCTGAACTTAACGCTATTCTCAACAGCGGCGGCTCAAGCCTTGAGGGCTGCAAAATCTACGTTGCTCTTTTCCCCTGCAACGAATGCGCAAAAGCTATCATTCAGTGCGGCATAAAAGAGGTTGTTTATCTTTCCGATAAATATAAGGACACCGTAGGAGTTCGCGCATCAAAGAGAATGTTTGATGCCGCAGGCGTTAAATACACCGCCCTCACTCTTGACCACGACGAAATCGTGCTCGATTTCAGAAAAGAGAATATTTAAAAGCTGTAAACAACGCTGCCGACCTTTGAGCCTGTGCCGTCAAGCGCACGCACGCTCATAACGTTTGCGTTGTCAAGCCAGATAAAGCCGGAGCTTTCGCTGAAAAGAAGAGGTTCATTATAGAACGCAGGTTCAGCCGAACCGTCGGCAGTGCAATAAACAGCCTGCTGAACGGTTGCGCCGTTTTCGTTCTTAACGCCGTTTTTGGCAAAAACGATTTTTGTTCCGTCGGGCGAAACGCTCATATAATCAAAACCGATAATATTAATACCGCTGAGAGTCTTTGTTGTGCCCGTCATAAGGTCGGTCATAACAAGGCTCTTTTTGTTTATAAGCCATTTGCCGTCCTGAAGATAATCGGCGAAATAATCTCCCTCAAACTCGGTGAGAACAGTTTCTGCCGTTTTGTTGTTATGAACGTTATTAAAGCCCTTATCGGTTTTACGAAGATAATGCATACCGTTTGCATCGTTAACAAACCAGGTGCCGAGAATATCTTCTGCAACGATTTCGGGTCTGTAAGCGTTCGAAAGAACCATAATATCGGCTCTTGTTCCTTTTTCATCAGCAGTATAATATCTTGATGAGAAGAAATATTTTGCACCGCCGAGATTTGCGATGAAATCATCGGTCAGCATTGTCCAGTCTGCTCTGAACGCACCGTTTTTATCGATAAGACGGGTATTGTTTGAAACGTAGGTGCTTGCCTTGCCGCTTGCAAGGTCAAAATTATAGATTTCGGAATAAGTCTTATCTGCGTTATAAAAGTTTTCTTTTTCAAAGTCTGCAAGCAGAAGATGGCCTGCGCCGTAGCCTGAGGGCTTGTTGGTGAGCTTAACGAAGGCATAGGAATAAACCTTGACCGACGCACTCATATCGGAAGTAAATACGCCGATACCGAATGTTTTGCCGTCTTTTTCAATATAATTTACGGTAACGGGAATTGTTTCATACGTTGCGGCAAGGTTTGCCTTGACCTGCTTCACGGGCAAAGCGCTTGCGTCAAAAGCGCCGTTTGCATAGTCAAAAAATTTAACGTTTCCGCTTAAGTCAGCGGTAAAATAAACGTTTGCGATGTCAGAGGGTAAATAGATTTCACCGTTTGCACCCTTTACGGATACAGCTCCTGTATATGCTGAAGCGTCAAAAGAATAGACGGTATCGCTTGTTTGATTGGCACCCGCAACAGCCTCGGATCTGCTTATGCCTTTGTTATTCGTAAGAATAAACGCTGCAACGGAAGCAACGGTTGTTACGGCAAGAACAATTGCAATTATTTTGAGTGTTTTTTCTTTCATCTTTATTTCCTCACAGTTCTATCAAAAGCTCAACGGGGCAATGGTCAGAGCCGAAAATTTCATTATGGATTTTTGCATCCTTAAGACTTTCTTTAAGCCTTTCGGAAACGATAAAATAATCGATTCTCCAACCTGCATTCTTCGCTCTGGCGGAAAATCTGTAGCTCCACCAACTGTATGCGCCCTCAAGGTCGGGATAAAAATATCTGAACGTATCAACAAATCCGCTTGCAAGCATTTCGCCGAATTTACCTCTCTCTTCATCGGTGAAGCCCGGGTTGCGGCGGTTTGACTTGGGATTTTTGAGGTCAATCTCGTTGTGGGCAACGTTCAAATCACCGCAGAATATAACGGGCTTTTTCTCATCGAGCTTTTTGATATATGCCCTGAAAGCATCTTCCCATTCCATACGGTAATCAAGACGCACAAGACCGTCTCTCGCGTTGGGAACATAAACGGTTATAAAATAATAGTTTTCAAATTCAAGGGTAATCACTCTGCCCTCGGTATCGTGTTCAGGAATCCCCAGACCGTAAAAAACGGCAAGCGGTTCTTCTTTTGAGAAAACGGCAGTACCCGAATAACCCTTTTTCTCGGCGAAATTCCAATACTGATGATAGCCGTCAAGGTTAAGTTCCGCCTGACCTAACTGCATTTTTGTTTCTTGCAGGCAGAATATATCCGCATCAAGCGCCGCAAAGCTCTCATAAAAATCCTTGCCGAGGCAAGCTCTTATTCCGTTAACGTTCCAGGAAACAAACTTTTTCGTTGCCATTTCGCACAGTCCTCCATTATAATTAGAGATATTATAACACATTTTTTCCGTTCTGTCACTATATATTGATTAATAAAATGTAAATATTATAATAAAAAAATAAAGCAATAATCATTACTTAAAAACCATCTTGACAAATCGCATTTTATGTTGTATTTTTATTATAAGCGGATGTGCGGAATGCATATCATCT